>NZ_VMLS01000053.1:0-28628 GCF_013276805.1 Streptococcus sp. 1449 | reverse complement strand
TGTCAAAGATGGGATTATAACACAAGTTTTTTCGATTTTCACTAGAGGAAATGGATTTTATTCAGTAAATCCAACTAGGATAGCACTTTTGTTGCCAAGATGGTCTTGCCTTTCCATCCTTATCAACATTCAAAAAACAAACTAGACCATTATCTGAAAATAGAAAGTTTCTACCAAGTTTGACAAAGTCCGCTCAAACTACTGTTTAGAGTTTGTAGATATAATCGACAAAAACAATCATACTGCACCTTTTATTGACAGTCTACTCCAGACATATCATAGTTCAAGTAAATACTTTGAAATTCAACAGTTCTTATAGGCGCTATTGTATTCTAAGAAATCAATAGAAGAATTTCTAACCAAACATCTATTACTCAATGAAAATCAAAGAGCAAACTCGAAAACTAGCCACAGGTTGCTCAAAACACTGTTTTGAGGTTGCAGATAGGGCTGACGTAGTTTGAAGAGATTTTCGAAGAGTGTAATTTATGTGTTCCTGAAACAGAAATGTATGCTCTTTTTGATTTCACATGATACTGAAGTTAGACTAGTACAACGGCACTTCTAAAACAAGTAAAAGGTAGCTAATTCCCTGTATAGCAAGGAGTTTCACTACCCTTTTTACTTTTTCTTACAGCTACGGTTTGATAGACTCATTTTAAAATCACGAGCCTAGTCATTTTCTACCTTATCCTCTACCTGAGGATAAAGAGTCGTTCCCCAAATAGAAATCGTCCGCTTACGCACTAGTGGCAAATCGGTTTTTTCATAAACCGTACGCCACCATTCCCAGGCAAGTCCGGTACACTCTCTAATTTTGACAGAGAGATTGCGAACATTCCCTTTTAAAGGAATACTAGTGGTAAAATGAGCCGTCAAATCCTGCCCATTTCTGTCCCAAGCCTTAGGAGTCAAAACTTCCTTACCTTGATTATCATAGGATAATTCATCCCAAGTAATGTAATATTGGGCAACATAGGCACCACTATGATCCAAAAGTAAATCTCCGTTTCTGTAAGCTGTCACCTTAGTCTCAACATAGTCTGTACTGTTTTGAAAGCTCGCAACTACATTGTCCCGTAAAAAAGAAGTTGTATAGGAAATCGGCAAACCTGGGTGATCTGCTGTAAAGCGACTGCCTTCTTGAATCAAGTCCTCTACCATATCCACCTTGCCTGTTACAACTCGGGCACCCGAACTCGGGTCGCCCCCTAAAATAACCGCCTTCACTTCTGTATTGTCCAAAATCTGTTTCCACTCTGTCTGAGGAGCTACCTTGACTCCTTTTATCAAAGCTTCAAAAGCAGCCTCTACTTCATCACTCTTACTCGTGGTTTCCAACTTGAGATAGACTTGGCGCCCATAAGCAACACTCGAAATATAGACCAAAGGACGCTCTGCAGAAATTCCTCTCTGTCTTAAATCCTCTACCGTTACAGTATCTTGAAACACATCTCCTGGATTTTTAACAGCATCTACGCTGACTGTATAATAAATCTGCTTAAAATTAACAATCTGAATCTGCTTTTCGCCCGAATGGACAGAATTAAAATCAATATCAAGAGAATTCCCTGTCTTTTCAAAGTCAGAACCAAACTTGACCTTGAGTTGTTCCATGCTGTGAGCCGTGATTTTTTCATACTGCATTCTAGCTGGGACATTATTGACCTGACCATAATCTTGATGCCACTTGGCCAACAAATCGTTTACCGCTCCGCGAACACTTGAATTGCTGGGATCTTCTACTTGGAGAAAGCTATCACTACTTGCCAAACCAGGCAAATCAATACTATAAGTCATCGGAGCACGATCGACCGCAAGAAGAGTGGGATTATTCTCTAACAAGGTCTCATCCACTACGAGAAGCGCTCCAGGATAGAGGCGACTATCGTTGGTAGCCGTCACGGAAATATCACTTGTGTTTGTCGACAGGCTCCGCTTCTTTCTTTCGATAACAACAAACTCATCGGGTAGCTGATTCCCCTCTTTGATGAAACGATTTTCAATACTTTCTCCCTGATGGGTCAAGAGTTTCTTTTTATCGTAATCCATAGCTAGTATAAAGTCATTTACTGCTTTATTTGCCATATTCTTCCTCCTAATAAGTTCCTGGATTGAGTTGCATAAACTCAGACTTGTTCAGCGAAATCAGCCGTGGTTGGACTAAGTGATCCAAAACTTCCTCGTACAATTCTTCTGAGACATTGCGTCGCCGTCTGGCTAGATAAGAAGTCGGAATGACCGTATTATCTAACATAAATACCTTATCTAAGTCAATCAAGGTTGGTCTTGTAAAAGGATTACGAGCTAGATCCGGCTCTTCTATCATAAAGTTCTTGACCAAACGTCTGGTCAAGAGAGCTGGTTTGAAGGTCTGATTTTTAACCAACTCTTTGTTTTTAGTCATGCTGTTGTCAATACAAATATACATATGATTCTTCACAGCCAAATCGCTACTAATAGTCGGAAAAGGCAAATAAAGAGCTACAACATCTCCTCTCTTAATCAAGCAAGAGCACCCCCTTTTCTCCTAATGTAACATAGACAGGATTGACCAAGTCTTCTGATTGACTCAGTGCTTCCAAAGTTTGAGTTTGGCGCCCTGTCAATTTAGTAGCATCTTGTCTCTTCAATACAAAATGCTTGTCGCCAATTACCTTGACACTATAATCCTTCTCCAAAGCTGACTGGTAAATCCACATCAGATGCTGTCTGTCCTGAGAACTCAAGAGAGAAGGATGTTCAAGTCCCCCAATAGTCTGATAAAAATCAAAAACAGGAGCTAACTCTTGCCAATCTGACTGGCTAGTTGTCAAGGCTAGAAAAAGGGCTTTGCGAGCTGATACTTCTTGATTAGCCTTGAGAGTCCCTTTTCCCTCCAAGTTTGTTAGAAAGTGGGAAACTCCAGAAAGCAAATCTTTCTCTAACTGCGAGAAATAAAAACCTTGCCTTCCCAGACATAAGTCTCTCAAGTCGCTTTCTCTAGCAAATAAGAGTTCAAATAGTTGATAGTAAAAGAAAAATATCTGGCACTGAGTCGCGCTCATCTTTTCCTTATCGGCTTCTTTTTTCAACCAGAGCAAGGGCAATAGGTAGCTGGATTGAAACATTTCCTCCACCTCCTATTCTTTTTTCTCTGGAGCATCTGCACTAGCTGCTACTTCTTTTGACTGGATACTTTCCCACTGGTTGATTTCCTCTGAGATAAGACCTTCGCATGTCTTGACAAATAGGGCAAAAGCCTTGGTTTTTCCTGCATATTTCTCCGTTTGACATTGATAGAGGAATTTTTCTCTCTCCAGGAGTTGCGCAGTCTTTTGGTAAGAAATCCAGTGTTCCTTGGCATTATACAAATTGAGAATCCCCTCACACAGCAAGCCTAGACTGGACAAGGCAACCGAAATCAAACGGTAGCGATCACCTGGCATAGGAATAGCACAAAAAACAGCTATGAGAAAACCTGCCACGATTTCTGTTATTTTTAATACCTTATAGCGTCTACGATGTTGAACGCTTTTCTTTAAAAAATGAGCTATCTGTACGTCTAATCGCTCTGTCAAGTACATTTCTTCTGGCGTCATGTTCGTAATCCCTTTCATTTACTTTGATAATCATAGTATAACATATTTGAATATCAAAGTATAGTAAAAACTGAACTATAACTTATTATAAAATCCAAATATGAAATATTTGTGAAATAAGGGAAAAATATCACAAAAAGGATGGAACAAAAAGTTTCAAAATGATAAAAGCGCATAATATCTTGCCTTAAAAAGCTTGATATTATGCGTTTTATCAGAGAAAGATTTTCTAAATGTTCACCTCAAATTGAGTTTTTCCAACATTCTTTCAATCAGTATTCTAGCTGGTTTCCGACTCGTCTAAACTTTGCTTATCTTAGCTGAGCAAGAATAGCTTTGAGTTTCTCAATCAACTCATCTTCTGTGTGGTCAGACTCTTTCTCATTGGCTAGGAAGGCAACTGCTTGAGCGAGAGCTTCTCGTGCTTGGTCGAGGACTTTCGCATCTACACTTGTAAGGTCGCTTTCTTGCAGAACCTTAGTCAATTCCTTGGTCAATTTCTTGAGTTCTGACTCTTTCTTGCGACGCGCGATGAGGAAGAGAAGGAGACCAAGAAGGGCGAGCAGGCTACCAATCATGGTACCGTATGGAAGATGACCTTGCTCTTTCCTTGTTTCTTTCGTTTTTTCTTCATCCTTAGTCGCTTGCTTGCCTCTCAAGGATTCGAGTGCTTCTTTGACCTTAGCAGTAATCTCTCTCAAACCTGCCTCTGACAAGTCAGCATTTCTAAGGGCTTCTTGACCCTCTCCGAGAATGATCTTCGCAGCGTCAATGACAGATTGATCAATACCATCCAAGTCTTTCAAACGAGTTTCCAAGTCTTGAATCAACTCTCTTAAGACGGATTTATCAACCTGTTTCTCTTGACTCGATTGAGCGCCTCCAGCAAAGGCTACACTTCTACGGCTACGCACTGCTGGTCTCGCAGAACTTTCAGATAGCCCTTGTGGAGACTCTGCTTCTGTCGCATTTCCTGTTCCCCTCTGTTGACTAGATAAACTAGTAGCTTGATCCGTCGAATCACCTAAATGAGCTGGAGTGCTTGGAGTAGTAGGCTGAGTTTGGTTATTTGCATCACCTTGACTGCCATCACCAGATGGAGCTGGTCTATCTCCTTGGCTAGCCGTATCCCCTCTATTATCTGAACCTGTTTGGTTGCCACCATTACTTGGTGTGAATGAGTTTCCTTGGTTAATACGATCAGAAAGATCTTTAAGAATTTTATCAAGGGCAGTTAAGCCGTCTTCCTTAGCCTGATTAACCGCTTCTTGGTCACCTGCTTGGTCAATGGCGGTCTTAGCTTTTTCTGCTTCCTCAGTAACCTTCGCTTTGGCGGTCTTCTTCTCTGCTTCCGTCAAGTCTGGATTGTTGCCGATGGCAGTCGTCTTCTCATTCGCTTTGCGTGTGACTTCTTGCTTCGGAATATCTCTCCCTACTGGGTTAACATTCTGAATGTCACTCAAGCCTTGTTGTAGGGAATTCTCGACGTCACCGATATTCTGAGCTCGATTGATTCCACTTGTAGCTCGCCTTGCATAAATATCAACTTTACTAGTGGCACCTCTTTGCTCCACTTCGGACAAGTTCCTATTACCAGTAATGCTATTATTTTTGTCTCTACGTGCTTGTTCTATTTGTTTAAGAGCGTCCTCTTTGAATTCCGAAGTAGTTCTACTATGCCACTGATTGACAAGGAAAACTTCATGACCATCTTGTCCTCGCAGCCCTGCTGCATAGTCTAGTTTACCAAGATCATTATTTCCCTCAGTTTCAAAGGTTAGCATATAAGAACGGTCTGAGTTTGGGAGTTGGAAATAGTATAATGCTGCATTGGCGTCTCTTTTAATATTTTCTAGCTTTTCATTGGATATAGCTTGAGCCTCCCGACTTTCAGCTTGTTTTTCATAAGGATTAGCATTATAACGGCGCCCTGTAGCTAAATCTTCTAAATTTCTACGCGGAAAAGATGTAGGTCCAATTCTTCTAGATAAGCCACTATTTGAAATAGTTCCTTTTTTTACATCTCCGAGTCCTATATTTGCTCTCTTTAATTTTTCTACCAAATCTCGACCATCTTGAGCCGGAGCATGTCCTCCCCCGCCACGGTCATAATAACTGATTCCTACAGTATTCGTTTTAACGGTTTGCCCGCTTGGGACAGTGAACCACACTTCTGTGTGACCTGGAAACGTCCTGTGATTATCTTTATTGATTTCAATTTTCCATAAAAACCCTTTATTAGTAGGTCTTACTGTGACGTTTAGATACTTATAGCCATCTTTAACAAATGCAGTAGCATTATTCCTCGGACGTCTGTCTGAGAAGAATACATAGGTGTACTTATCGTAAGGAGAATGACCCTTTATGTCCGTCCTCTCAAAGTAACTTTCTCTAGCTGTTAGAAAGTCCTGAGAGTAGTTTTCGCTAGCTCTTGCCACCCTTGCAGACCTTCCACTATAGTTAGCACTACGAAAGTCAGAGTAGCCACCATCACGTGGTTGCGGGGTTACTCCTCCACCTGTAGTCTCTTCTCCATATTTTTCTTCCAGCACTCCTTCGATGAGGTCTCGGGATTTTTTCAGGTCGACTAGGGCAGCCGCAAAATCTTCTTGGCTGATGGTATCACCTTTAGAAAAGGCTTCATTGAACTTATCAGCTGCTGCTTTTGCTGCTTGGATTTTACTTTCTTCAGCCCCCTCTTTTCGAAGTTGTTTATAGATAAATTCCAACTCATCTTTTAGTTTATAGGCTCCATCACCCTGATTGCTATAGGTTGGAAGTTCTTGTCGACTAGGCTTTTCACTAGATTCAGTTTTTTCTGAGTTACCTACAGTTTCTGGATTCGCCTGATCTACAGCTGGTGTGGCTTGGATCACTCCCCCTCTTTTACGACGCTTTCCACCAGTTGCTTGCTCAGTTGCAGTTCCGTTTGGTTCGACAAGCTTATTATTTGTCGAACTTGCTTCACCCAAGTCTGTCAATTTTGGTAGCGATGGCTCCAAGGCTTGATTGACACGGCTCGTCAGTTCTTCCATAGCTCTTACTTGCTCATCAACCTGCGCTTGCGTCGCTTTTGGATCGTCCAAAACTGCCTTAGATGCTGCTAGACCTGCTTCCACTTCATCGTGGAGCGCTTTCATGGAGCTAAGAGTTAGTTTTTCCAACAAAGCTTGCAGATTGCCTTGGAGTGATTTAGCTTCTGTCGTTTTAGTGGCAGATGTGGGCTGGTCTTGCTCTTTTACTGCTCCTCCTTGAGAAGTTTCTTGAGCAGCTGGCTTCGTCTCTGGTTTGGTAGGAACAAGGCCAGCTGTTTCCTGCCCCTTACTAGCGTCCTCGATTTTAGTCTCTGGAGAGTTTGACTCCCCTGTAGACTGGAGCTCAGCCGACGGTTCAGTCTGAGAGACCTTCTCTGGCTCTTCCCCATCTGACTCCTGTGGTTCCCCATCTGAATTGCCAGCAGATCCAGCAACTACATCACTGGCTGTTGCCGAAGATACTGCAGGTGCCTGCGCTTGCACCCCATTTGCGAAAAACATCAATGCCGCAACCGCAACACTAGCAGCCCCAAAATGGTATTTACGAATGGAATAACGGAAAATTTTCTCTCCATTACCATCATTCTTTTTCTTGAACATAAGTGAATCCTTTCCTAATCTGAGAGCTTCCCCGAGCTTAGAAAGCGCGCAAAAAGCCGACAGTCGATAATATATCAATCATATAGTAACACTTCTGACATACAAGTCAACCTCCTCGCTGACAAGATAGAGTCAGGAAAGGCAAGAAAAAAGCGACAATATATATATATGCACAGACATATAAAACCTTTTGATACAGCCTGTTTTTTAACAAAGAGACAAGAATTATACTACATTTATATATGCACAGCATCCTCTGTGATAAATATTAAAATATTGTTACATTTTGATTACACAATCGTTTCAAAATATATGATAGAAGCCTGAGTATTTTATAGTAATTCCCTTCCTATCAATTAGGTCAACAGTTGAGTGTTACACCCTATCCTCAGCAAAGGACTATGATCAGCATTTTCTAGCCAATAGGACGCTCCAAATCACCTGTTCTAAGTCCATCACTAGCTTGGTCAGTAAGATACAGACTGCAAGGCGACGCTGATGTGGTTTGAAGAGATTTTCATTGAGTATAATTTTAACTTCTTACTTTTCATTCCTATTCCTTAAATAAAAAGCTCACTAAAAAAGTGAGCAACATTTCCAATGAGATACTTCTGTTGACGAGCGCGTCTCTCCGCCCCCTCATTGCCTTGCGAAGAGGCTTGGCGAATCGAAAGGAGGTGTTTTTTCCTGTTTTCAATTCTACTTATTTTTGCACATTTTTTTAATTTTATCAAACAAAAAAACGCAAGCCGAAGCCTGCGAAAAGTTTTTTTTATAACCATTTAATTTCTTTCACATCTGTTTTACAAACTTTAGCATATTTCTTAGCGCTTGTAAAATGTAGAGTAACCGGTTTAAACACTCCACTTTTATCTCTTCGTAAACCTAAAATTGCGGATCTTTTGTTTCTATCTTCAAAAAATATGACGTCCAACTTCATAGTGTTTTTAGATAAATCTTTGGCTAGGATACAACAACTTGTTATCTTAGAATAGAAGATATCACCGATAAAACTATACAAAGATATCCTTTCTATAATATCGTTGTACATGGGATTATTTTTATATTCTTCCAAAATAAAAACACCAGCTTGAATAGCAGGTATTGTTTGACTAGCATAATCTCGTGTGATTTTGTGCAAGCCAAATAAGTGATGTAAATCAGTCAAGCAAAAATCTACTTCGAAAGTCTCTAAATGCTTATAATTCGTTGATACTTGACATGTTTTTCCATCGAATTTCTCTTGATAATCTAAAATACAATCAAGTAAGTTCAACGACAAACTCCATATTTTCTCAAAATAAAAAAAGCACGGGGCAGTTCTCACTACTGCCCAAAGTGGATGATTAGAGTCGGCTTCTCTAACTCCCTATGTTGTGCTTATTAGGCTTATCGCAAGGGAACAGTTTTTAGCTCTGCCAAGCCACATAGCGTGCTTACTACTATGTGTCCATGTCTCCATGGATTGCCGAGCGGTTTAACGACGTTTTGGGAGTCGGGATAACGAGAAAAGTGATCCTTTTACGTTTTTTCCAACTTAATTATGACATCTTTCTTTAAAAAAGTCAATATTTATCGCTTTCTTTAACGAAAAAAATCCCACAAGAACGAATCCTGTGGGGAGATACACATTTTAGAAAAGCTTTCCTTTATTCTATCATTTTTATTACATTTTATCATTCAGTATGATAAAATACAAGTTTTTTGATAAAATAACCAAAAACTACTCGCTATCCCCTCTCACATCACCCTGCATATCGTTTGATATGCGACTGATAGTTCAGGGAAACTTCAAGGACAACTTTTCTCTCATCCACTATGCAGGTCATTTCTACTCTTATAGGCTCAATTTGACACTTCTCTTCTTCGAAGTGCTCATATGCCTACTGAATAGTGAGTTCGATTTATCCAAATTTATTTTTGTCTATTTTGATGAACACTTCCACGAAGATAGTCTGAAAAAGAATCCGCCCCAATTTTCCTTCTCTTTTTAAGCATATTATTCCAGATATGATTGCCCTCTTGTTCAGTAATAAATTGCGCTTTAAACGCTTCAACCAGTATATCTCCTGTCGTCATATGTTCTAAAGAAAATTCTTCTACATATGGTTCAACATCTCTTAAATTATTACTTCCTAATATCCCATTATGCTTTTTCGCTAAGGAAATAGAAGCCGCTTCTCCCTTACCAATAACCTTGTTACTATCATGATTTCTTGTTAAATCTCTATATAATGCGTATTCTTCAGTTCCAATGTCTATGCTCACAATCTCAGCCGAACCCTTAGCTACTAACTGGTCTATCCTAGATTTTAAATGGGGAATTGTAGGTATATTGATTTCATCATACACCTCTTGTGGAATAACAATTTTACCCGAATAGAGCTTTTCTAAAAGATATTCAGTGCCAACCCATAAAAATGCTGAAATACAATCTGTATCAATAAATACACGACTAGTCAAACGACAACTCCCCCTCTTCATCTAGCCCATATACAATATCATATCTGAAAGCATCTAGTAGCAGTTCCTCATACTTCCCTTGCGAAATTCTGTTATTTTCTAAAAGTTGTTCAGTCGATTTAATATAGTGTCCTAATACCATTTCCTTTTTACTTTCTGACAAAGGACGATATAAACTTGTATCATAGCCTAATCTTGAAGCTGTCTCTATAACACTAATATCCATATTTTTAATTTCTTCTGCATCAAGGTATCCATCATTCCTCAATCTATATAACATAGCTTTATGACTGATACCATAAAACTGACCCAATTTTATAATATCTTCTACTTCAAGATGAGTTCTATTGGCATTTTCTCTGATTTCCTCAACCATCCTATACAGTGAAGATGGGGAAATTAAAAAATAAGAAGCAAACTGATCCGCTTTTCTTTCAGTTTCATCTCCTTCACCAATCAAGATAAGACTGACTGAACTCTTCTTCACCTCATCATAATAAAGATGATACAATTCATGTGCTAAAGAAAATCTTTGCCTTCCTAATGACATGTCTGAATTGATTACAATGAGACTTGACTGAGTTCCTTTATAACAGACTCCGCTAATATTCTTTCCGAGTCCATAAAATACCAGCGTCAAATTTTCTATCTTTTGTACCAATTTAAAAATATCTATCGGCGCTTCACCATCAGCTCCCAACTTTTTTCTAAGATTTGAAGCTTTATTACTTAAATCCATTTTATCAATCATTTATTTTGTCTCCAATAGCTGATCTATCTCAAATTGATTCAATACAATTTTATTGATTTTCGCTAAAACTTTAAGATCTTGGTCTACTATTTTATTTTTTCTAAACGATATGACACACTGTTGTTCAGCTTGTTCGCCAAACAAAAGATATTCAACCGTACAGCAAAACAGGGCAGATAGTTTCTCAATAACATCCGACGTGATATTCCTTTCACCTTTTTCCATTTTGGCAATCATGCTTTGATTCAAAGACAAATATTCAGCAATCTTATCTTGAGTAAGATTTGAAGATATTCTAAGTTCTTTTATTCTTTTTCCAACATCACATACATTTATCATATTCATACACCTCTCATAAAAAGAATAGCACACTCTTGTCATAAAGTCAATTTTTTAAATAAAAAAATTATGACAAAACAAGGAAGTAATTTATTGATACTGCTTAAAAATCCAAAATTGATGATAGTAAACCTATTTGATGAGTTCCTATCAAAAATCGTATCTTCAACCTCAAAACAGTACTTAAAGCCATCCGACTCGGTTTACATTGTCAAATTTAGATTTTATTTGAGCATAACTTTCTAATTTGCTTTTTGATTTTTATTTAATATAGTAGCAAAAATTAAAGGAAATATCTCCACAAGAAAACGCATACTATTAAGCTTTTTCAAGACCTAATAATATGCGCTGTTCTGATTTGAAAGACATTCCATTATTATTTTACTGTTATCAAGCCTTCAGGCTCGACTGTAAATTCTGGTTTTTCTGCTATCATACCATCCTCTTTAAGGTAATACCAGCCATCATTTGATTTGACAAAGGCATTGGAAACCATGTCCCCATTTTGACTATCAAGATAGTACCAAGTCTCCTTGTATTTGATCCAGCCTGTTTTCATAGCACCTTCTCCATCGAAATAGTACCACTTCTCAGCGATTTTCTTCCAGCCTGTCGCCATTTCGCCTGACTGATCAAACCAGTACCAGTTGCCGTCTATGTGCTTCTTCCAGCGGTCTGCAAGCATATATCCTGAACCGTCAAAGTAATACCAGGTACCATTGACTTTCTCAAACTTATCTTTTGGATAAGAACCGTCTGAGTGTACATACCAGGTGCCAGTATCGTTCTGTTGCCATCCTGCTTCAATCGTCAAGCCGTTTTCAATATCCTGCTTAAACTGCTCACGGCTAATACCCCATTTGGCAAGATAAGGATAGGGGTCAATGTGATCTGAGTTGTTGTCAGGTTGGTTATTGGTGCAGTATTCGTGTGTCTTGATACCTGCCAAGTCGTCTGTATCAAGTGTTTTCGGTATACCAGCTTCATCCGCTAGATTGCGCAAGAGTTCGATATAGAGACGATAGTCAATCAGAAACTCTTCTTTCGATTCATGGCTTTCAATCAGTTCAACTTGTGCATAACCTTCTGCATTCCAACCGCCCCCAACGTCCCAGGCACCATTATCAACAGGTCCTACCTGCATAATACGACCATTACCGACTACGTGAGAAAAGAAGCCCAATTCAGGATCTTTTCTGTAATGGTAGTCAGCCTCATTTTGCACCGTTGAGTTACGGTTGCCTGTGGCATGGGCATGGACTTGCCTATATGGTTGCACGCCGACTTGAGGCAAATCTGTTCTTAATTTACTCACATCAATTTCCATATTCTACTCCTTATCAATTAAAACAACTTATTTTTTACAATCCAGAACCAGAAACTCCTTCATTTCTACCTTACAAAGAAGACAATCCTAGTCACGATTAGGCTTGTAGATAGAACTTCAAAACGCACTATTTTGACACTGTAAATAGGACTGATAAGGTCTGCATTCTATCTACAATAACACCCCAGACTAAAAAGCTTTTCAAAAGTATATTTTTACAGTCTCTATATGTCCTTTTCATAAATACTATACCTTATTATATCATATAAAAGAAGTCAAAAGTCTGTTAAACTATTTTCAAGACCAAACTAAAGATGACAGCACAAGTTTTTCGATTTTCACTAGAGGAAATGGATTTTATTCAGCAAATCGAGCTATGATGACACTTTGGTTACCAAGATTGCCTTCCCTTCTTTTATCAAGGGGTGACGGAAAAGCGAAAAGTACAGTTGAACTGTCATGGCAACCCAGATAAGGGGTTCACAAAGAATAACTCCTCTATAGCCTGCCCAAGGGATAATCAAGACCACAAAAGCGATTTTCCCGATTAGTTCGATAAAACTAGATACCAGAGGAAGGACTTTTTGCCCCAAACCCTGCAAACAATTGCGATAAATCAACAAGAGACTCAAAATGGGATAAAAGGCTGAGCTGATTTGCAGATAGAGACTTCCATTTTCTATCAAGTAACCATCTGTCGAACTAGCCAAGAAGGAAACCAAGGCTGGACTGGCAAAAAAGAGGAAGATACAAACCAAAACTGCCCAGGACATACTTAAACGACTGCCGATTCGAAGACCTTGAACAATGCGGTCTGGGCGCTTAGCACCTAAATTCTGAGAAGCATAGGTCGTCATCGAAGCGGAAATAGCAGTCATAGGAAGAAGGGCGAAGGCCATAATGCGTCGCGCCGCTGTTTGAGCACTAATAATCACGGCTCCAAAAGTATTAACAGAAGACTGTAAAATCACACTGCCGATGGACACAATTGAACTCATCAAGCCCATAGCCAAACCTTGCTCCAAGAGATCCGCGTACAAGGACTTATCCCATTTGAAATGCTTGCGCTGAGGCAAAAGTTCTGGCACACTCTTACGGATATAATAAAAGCAAAGAACCGCTGATAAACCTTGCGAAATGATGGTAGCAAGTCCCGCAGATTGAACCCCCAGTTGCAGTTGCGTAATAAAATAGAGATCCAAAACCACATTAACCAGAGCAGAGAAAATCAGAAAACCAAGCGCTGCTAGACTGTCACCAATAGACCGCAACAAGCCTGCAAAGAGATTATAAGCAAAACTGACACCAACACAGGTCACAATCATAGAAATATATTGATAGGACTGGGGAAGAATTTCTGCAGGGGTATCTAGGTATTGCAAGAGAGGATACAAACCAAGAAAAACCAGCAGCATCACTACAACACTCAAAAGAGCACCTAAAATCCAGGTAGCTGCTACTGCTTCCTTGATTTTAGTGAAATTCCGAGCCCCATAATAGCGGGCAATGACAATTCCCATGCCATTGCCAACACCAAGAGTAAAACCTACAATCAGGTCAAAAATCGCTGTCGTCGCCCCTACTGCAGCCAAGGAGTCTTGTCCAAGAAAACGTCCAACAATCAAGACATCAGCAGTGTTATAGAGCTGTTGAAAAATATTTGATAGCAAGATTGGGAAGGCAAAACTCAAAAGCGAAGGAAGAATCGGACCATGTATCAGATCCACTGTTCGTTTTTTATTCATAAGGCTATTATATCAGCTTTCTAGTGGAGCGACAAGAAACAGCAAACTATTCACGAACTTAAGACCAGAACTAGGCAACTAAAAAGCAGCGGATTTCTCCACTACTTGGACAGCTTATTCTTCAATTTCGATTTCAAGTTCGTCGCCTAGGTCAAGTGTAACTTCTTCATTCACAGAATCTACTTGAACTGCTTCATCTTTTTTGTTTTCAGTATCTTGTTCTGAAGCTTCTTCTCCATCAATCAAGCCAAATTTAGAACGGACTTGCTTATCAATTTCATCAAAGATTTCTGGGTGCTCTGCCAAGTATTTCTTAGCATTCTCAGAACCTTGCCCAATTTTTTCATCCTTGTAAGAATACCAAGCCCCTGCTTTTTTGATAATATCCAAGTCGCTTGCGATCTTCAAAAGCTCACCAGTCTTAGAAATTCCTTCTCCGTACATAATTTCAACTACGGCTTCCTTAAACGGTGGGGCTACCTTATTTTTTACAACCTTAATCTTAGTTTCTTTACCAACATTGGTTTCTTTTTGGTCACCAGTTCCCTTAATTTGTGTATTGCCACGAACATCCAAACGCACTGAAGCATAGAATTTCAAAGCACGTCCACCAGGTGTTGTTTCTGGATTTCCAAACATCACTCCAACTTTTTCACGCAATTGGTTGATAAAGATGGCAATTGTTTTGGTTTTATTGATAGAAGCACCAAGTTTACGCATGGCCTGACTCATCATACGGGCCTGCAAACCAACGTGGCTATCTCCGATATCTCCATCAATTTCCGCACGAGGTACAAGGGCTGCAACTGAGTCGACCACGACAAGATCTACAGCACCTGAGTCAATCAATTTTCCTGCAATCTCAAGACCTTGCTCTCCTGAGTCTGGTTGTGACAAGAGCAATTCGTCAATGTTGACCCCAAGGGCCGCAGCATAAGCTGGATCAAGAGCATGCTCCGCATCGATAAAGGCTGCAATCCCACCTTCTTTTTGCGCTTGCGCAACTGCATGAAGGGCAACCGTTGTCTTACCAGATGACTCTGGCCCATAGATTTCGATGATACGTCCCTTAGGGTAACCACCTGAGCCAAGGGCAATGTCAAGAGCTAAAGAACCTGAGCTCATCACTTGCACCTTTTGCTCTGCACGTTCACCCAAACGCATGATTGATCCTTTACCAAAGTCTTTCTCAATCAATTTAAGAGCATCATTCAAGGCCTTTTCACGTTCTGCCCCAAATTTTTTTGAAATTTCTTCTAATTTTTTTGGTTTTTTCGCCATTCTATTCTCCTACATTCTAATGATCCTCAGACCTATCTACTATTATATCAAAAGTTAGTCACTTAATAAAGCCTTGCGAACTAGGTTAAAGGCATGCATAACCGCAATGTGACGTACATCTGCTCGACTTCTGCCTCCAATATTCACCTTGATAACCTCAGTTCCTTGCTCTTGAGCCAAGCCTATGAAGACCGTCCCAGCTGGATATCCTTCTAGGCTATCTGGTCCTGCCACTCCAGTCAAACTAATTCCAAAATCAGACTGGATCTTGATTCGTGCCTGCTCAGCCATCTTCTGAGCTGTAAATTCAGACACCACACCATGTTCTTCCAAATCCTTGACAGGAATATCCAACATTTTTGATTTTTCCTCCAAGCTATAGGTCACAAAACCACCCTTAAATATACTTGAAGCTCCTGACAAATCCGCTAGACTAGCTTGGAAAAGACCTGCCGTCAAACTCTCTGCAGCCGTGATGGTTTTCCCTTGCCTTTTCAGTTCTTCTACCACAATGCTGGCTAAACTAGTCTCTTCCCCATAACCATAGCAAAGTTCTCGTAAAGAAAAGCCTTCAAAAGTTTGGCGATTCAAGATTTGGTTTTCTAAGATATCCAGCGCTTGATTCGCCTCTTCTTGACTGCTAGCCTTTGTTGACAGACGTAGAGTGACTTCTCCTGTCTTGGCATAAGGTGCCAAGGTCGGATCTGTTTGATTCTCAATTAAATCAGCCAAAATCGTCACCAGCTGACTCTCGCCAATTCCAAAGAAACGAAGAACTCGGGAATACAGCTTTCTCCCTGTCATCAACTTGGGTAAAAGTTGGTTTAAGACCATAGGTTTCAATTCACTCGGTGGACCTGGAAGGACGACGTAGGTCACTCCTTCGACTTCCAAAATGCCTCCCACAGCCAGTCCTGTTTCGTTGGGCAGTGGAGTCGCTCCTTCTACAATTTGAGCTTGTCTTTCGTTATTAGGTGTTCGGGCATAGTCTGGTCTCTGGGCAAAAAAGACATCCAACTTCTCCTGGGTCTGAGGATCGAAGACTAATTCTTTCCCTAAAAATTTAGCCAGAGTTTGTTTGGTCAAATCGTCCTCAGTCGGCCCTAAACCACCTGTCAAAATCACCAGACTGCTACGTTGACTGGCAATCTCAAGCAAAGACAAGAGACGAGCTTCATTGTCTCCTACAGCCGTCTGAAAATATACGTCTACCCCAATTTCTGCTAGTTTTTCCGACAAAAACTGAGCATTGGTATTGACAATCTGTCCTGTCAAAATCTCTGTTCCAACAGCAATGATTTCTGCTTTCATGTTTCCTCCTACCTATCTATTCGTATTTTTTTGAAAAAATCGCAGGAATTTTCCTACGATTGATTTTTTATTTGTATCAAAAGTTAATTATCTTCATCACCAACAGGGGCTCTGCCAAATAAATCTTCAAATAAAACCGCATTAGTTTCAAGCTGAGTGACTTCTTCTTGTCCCAAAGAACGTCGGAGTAAATTTTGCATTTCCAACATATGGGCTCTCGAAACAATCTGGTAAGAAACACCTTGAAGCATCTCTCCTTCACCCTGCAACTGCTGAGTTTCAATGGTTTTAAATGAATCTTTATACCCTAGCAAGTTAGGGATACTTTTTGCAGACAAATCAATATTGGTCTGCATATTGTCACTCAAAGCTTTTAGAATCTCTTGATAATGACCAACGCTATTTAAACTGAGAGCTTTTTCCATGACTTTTTGAATAACTTCACGTTGACGTTTTTGACGACCATAATCCCCCTCAGGATCTTGGTAACGCATTCGTGCATAGACTAGGGCTTCTTCTCCCCCAATATGTTGCTCCCCAACACCAATAGAAATGGTATTAAATTCTTCTTGGTCACTGATAGAAATTGGGAAACCTAGGGTATTATTGACTGTAATACCACCTACTGCATCCACTAGTTTTTGTAACCCTTTCATATTGACCATCACATAGCGATCAATATGGATATTCATCATTTTTTGAATGGTTTCTATAGCAAGCTCTGCTCCACCATCTGCATATGCTGAATTCAGTTTCGCTTCATGAACCTGACCATTCCCTGATTCAATGCGGGTCAGAATATCCCGCTCTAAACTCATCATCGTTGTTTTTTTCGTTTTAGGATTCACTGTCATCAAGATCATGCTATCACTTCTACCGACCCAAGTTTCAGTTCGTTCAGCATTTCCGGTGTCAACCCCCATTAACAGAATGGTCAAAGGTTCAGTTGCTTCAATAACCTTGGTTTCTTCGCCGATTTTTTTATAGGTTTTAGCTAAGGTTTCTGTCCCTTGCTGATAAATAGTATAAGCAAAAATACCTGCTCCTACTACAGTTACAGAAAGTAAAGCTAGCACCATTCCAATAATTTTTTTAACCATATTTCTACTAATCGATCAGTTTACCCATCAAGTAAACATCGATAAATTTCCCTTCTTCTATATATGCCCCACGCTCTTGGCGACCTTCAATTATAAAGCCATGCTTTTGATAAAGATGAACTGCTGCTTGATTACGAGTTTGGACAGTCAGTTGGAGACGACGCAGAATGCCACTTGCTTGTGCCCACTCTATCGCTTCTTCTAGCAACAAACTTCCCAAGCCATTATTCCAATATCTTTTGCCAATCACAATGAAGAGATCTCCAATATGACGGACTCTCTTGCGCTGGTCAGCTGTAATATTTACAATACCAGCAATTTTATCATTTAAGAATGCAAGTAAGGTTATCTGATTGTCCGAACTAGCTTGCTTGTTGAGGAATATTTCCATCTCCTCACTGGTCAAGAGAATACCATCTCTGTCTAGGCTGGTAAAATCTGTCTCTAAACTTACACGATTTAAAAAGGCCACTAATTCAGCTGCATCTTTGGGCTCTGCTTCCCTAATGAGCAATTCATACTCCATGTTGAAGCTCCTCTAAAAGCTTTTCTGCACGCAAACCCTTTGCTTGGAAATGTAATCTGCGACCGTCTTCTTCTTTTAGAATTTCCAACTCTAAATAAGTATCTGGCAAGGCATCTCCTAAGAGATTGCCCCACTCAATAACAGTCACTCCGCCACCAAAGAGAAACTCATCCAAATCGATAGAATCCGCATCTCCTTCAATTCGATAAACATCTAAATGGAAAAGCGGAAGACGCCCCTCATACTCTCTTACGATAGTATAGGTTGGACTTTTAATCATTTGAGAAATCTGTAAACCTTTAGCAAGTCCTTTAGTAAAGGTCGTTTTACCTGCACCCAGTTCTCCAGTTAAGATTAAAACATCATTCTTTGCTAATAGATGACCCAAACGCTCCCCTAAGGCTTGTAGCTCTTCTTCATTTTTTGTGTACATACTCTTATTATACCAAAAACTTTTCTTTTGTGTCTATTTTCCTGCTAAACTTATACTCAATGAAAATCAAAGAGCAAACTAGGAAGCTAGCCGCAGGCTGTACTTGAGTACGGCAAGGCGACGCTGACGTAGTTTGAAGAGATTTTCGAAGAGTATTACCATCATAACATCCATAAAAACAAGCTTTCTCTAAAAGAAAATGAGCGTAGCAATGACCAATACAAGATCTCGGAAAATATGACCATAAAAGGAAACTTCCTTCTTGACCGAATTTGGGACAAGATAGGCTGCAAAAAACAAACCCAGTCCAATATACATCAGAAGAGAGACAATGGTCATTGGATTTCTTAAAAAGAGAAGTGTTGCTAAAATAGTCACCAACACTGTCTTTTTTCTGTCTAGCATAGCAAGAAAATCGCGCATGTATTTTTTCAAGGGTAAAAAAATCAGCAAATCTAGCCCAAATAGAAAGAAAAAGGATGGCAATAAAAAGTCAACTAATTCTTGCTGCAGCGTATTTTTAATGAACAAGTTATCTGACAAGACAAGGACAGCTCCTAATAAATTAATTAAGAGTAACATACTGTAAAAAAGATTCACTGACTTCTTACTGGCTAGGACACTATGGACTTCTTGCTTACGGGTATAAAGATAATTTACTCCAGCACAGATTCCTGAAACGAAGACCATACTTCCGATGAAAAAAGCTGTACTTTGTTTAAAGGACAAGATGCATTCCTTCCATAGAAAACAGCTACTCAAACTGATTTGAATTAAAGCTAACAAAAATAAGATTCTCATTGTTTTCATCTTTTCTCTCCCTTCCTACCAATCATTATACTAGGAGAAAAGAGAGAACTGTTTTCAATCTTCTCAAATGTCTCTTTTAGACGCTAAACAAACATGAGAGACTACTACTCAATGAAAATCAAAGAGCAAACTAGGAAGCTAGCCGCAGGTTGCTCAAAACACTGTTTTGAGGTTGCAGATAGAGCTGACGTGGTTTGAAAAGATTTTCGAAGAGTATAAAGTCGCAACAACTGTGTCAATTGCACCAATTTAGTAAGAAAGTATAAAAAAAGAACACCCCGAAAGGTGCTCTGTATAAGTATAGTAATTCTTTCGAATTAACGTTTACTAAATTGTGATGCTTTACGAGCTTTCTTAAGACCTGGTTTCTTACGTTCAACTTTACGTGAGTCACGTGTAAGAAGTCCTGCACGTTTCAATGAATCGCGGAAGTCTGGGTCTACTTGAAGAAGGGCACGAGCGATACCGTGACGGATAGCTCCTGATTGACCAGCGTATCCACCACCTACAACATTAACGAAAACGTCGTATGAACCTACAGTTGAAGTAACTGCGAATGGTTGGTTGATGACAAGACGAAGGTCAGCGTGTGGGATGTACTCTTCAACATCTTTTTTGTTAACAGTGATTTTACCAGTTCCTGGAACAAGGCGAACGCGTGCAACAGCGTTTTTACGGCGTCCAGTACCTGCATATTGTGCTTGTGACATACTTTATTTGTTCCTTTCCTTAGATAAGTCCTGAAATGTCAAGAACTTCTGGTTGTTGTGCAGCATGAGTGTGCTCAGCTCCAACAAATACTTTCAACTTCATACCTTGAGCGCGTCCAAGTGTATTGTGTGGAAGCATACCTTTAACTGATTTCTCGATCAAACGTACTGCATTTTTAGAACGAAGTTCACCTGCAGAGATTTGTTTCAATCCACCTGGGTGGTTTGAGTGAGTGTAGTAGATTTTATCAGTTGCTTTTTTACCAGTTAATTTAACTTTTTCAGCATTGATAACAATCACAAAGTCACCTGTATCAGTGTGTGGTGTAAATGTTGGTTTGTTTTTTCCGCGAAGTACGCTAGCAACTACTGCAGAAAGACGTCCAAGTGGTACATCAGTTGCGTCAACTACGTACCATTTACGTTCAACTTGGCCTGGTTTAGCCATAAATGTTGTTTTGTTCATGATTTCTCCTATATATAGTTCGATTTTTGTTTACGGTGATGGGTGTTCCTTCCCATCGAAAAGTATTTGGAAGGTTCCGGGGCCTTTCAAATGGGGTAAACAATACCGCTTACTATCATACCAAATTTCACCCCTAAAAGTCAATAGATATGAAAAATATTTTTCGGTAACTTCTCAAAGTAACTGAAAGTTATATAATCAAGTTAATTTGGGAATTTACCTATTAACTTCGGGAGATTTTTGGGATTTTTTCCTTATTTTTCCCTGTAGCTAAAATCCTTTTCAAAAAATTACCTTTTCTTGATTTTTAATCCTATTTGTTGTATGATAAGGGAAAAGAAAGGGGGCAGAGATATGGCTTTTACCAATGCCCACATGCGGTCTGCTAGTTTTGGCATTGTTACCAGTTTGCCTGATGACGTTATTGACTCTTTTTGGTATATCATCGACCATTTCTTAAAAAATGTCTTTGAATTGGAAGAAGAACTTGAGTTTCAATTGCTTAATAACCATGGAAAAATTACCTTCCACTTTTCAAGCCAACACCTCCCTACAGCCATTGATTTTGACTTTAACCATCCTTTCGACCCTCTGTATCCCCCGAAAGTACTGGTTTTAGATATGGACGGTAGAGAGACTATCCTCCTCCCAGAAGAAAATGACCTATTTTAATACTCAATGAAAATCAAAGAGCCAACTAGGAAGCTAGCCGCAGGTTGCTCAAAGCACTGCTTTGAGGTTGTGGATAGAACTGACGAAGTCAGCTCAAAACACTGTTTTGAGGTTGCAGATGGAAGCTGACGTGGTTTGAAGAGATTTTCGAAGAGTATAAAAACTCTAGCCTTCAGTTGCAAGTGACTGAAAACTAGAGTTTTTTCTATTGTTTCCAAGCATTATACAAGTTGCGAATAGGTTGCTTTAATGTCGGATGGATAAAATGAGGCGCAATTTCTTGTAGAGACTCAAGAACAAAAAGGCGTTCTGCTATGTAAGGATGGGGCAAGATAAGCTCATCTGTATAAATGGCCTGGTCCTCCACAAAGAGCAAGTCCAAATCAATCAAACGAGGTCCCCAATGCACTTCTCGCACCCGTCCCATCTCTGTCTCAATAGCCAACAATGTTTCTAACAAGACTGGGGCAGGCAACCATGTTTCTACCTCAACCACCTGATTAGCAAAGCTATCCTGCTCCACACCACCCCAAGGCTCCGTCGCTAAGACACTGGATTCTTTGAGAATATGGATACCTCGATTTCGCAGTTTATCAATGGCTTGTTTCAAGTTTGCTTGCTTATCTCCCATGTTGCTTCCTAGGGCGATAAAGGCTCGTTGCTTACGGCGATGGATGGTTACTGAGCATGTATCTAGTGGCAAATGCACTGGCGCCCAAGGCTTTTTCAGTTCCAACTTGATTTCTTGGACAAGAGGATAGGTCTCAAAAGTACGTTCTACCAGTTTATAGGCTACCGTTTCAATCAAATCCTCACTCGTTTCCTGAAACCAAGTCGTCCACTGCTGGCACAATTCTCCGTAATGGACAGAGGCTGCTAAATCCAAATCTGTCGCTGCCTTGGTCATATCATAGGATAGGATAGCTGAAACGACAAACTTCTGCCCCAATTCCTTCTCACTGGGAAAAAGACCATGATAGGCAAAAATTTCCAAATCCTTAATCTGCAGTTGATCCATAATGATTCCTTTCTAGAAAAATCCGCCCAAAGCGGATTCTTTTTATACTCAATGAAAATCAAAGTGCAAACTAAGAAGCTAGCCGTAGGCTGCTCAAAACACTGTTTTGAGGTTGCAGATGGAAGCTGACGTGGTTTGAATTTGATTTTCGAAGAGTATTATAGTCCCATTAAACGATAAGCCTGATCTCTAAGGTCCTTATCTGTTTCAAATAGACCACGAGCTACTGTCGTCAAGGTTGCAGTGCCTGGTTTTCTGACACCACGCATACTCATACACATATGTTCTGCCTCAATGACAACAAAGGCTCCCTTAGCTCCTAGATAGTCCATCAAGGCATCGGCCACTTCGATATTCAAACGTTCTTGAATTTGTGGCTTTTTCGAATAAACTTCAACCGTACGGGCTAGCTTAGACAAGCCTGCCACACGGCCATCTGGAATGTAGGCAATGTGCGCTCTACCATAAAATGGCAAGAAGTGGTGTTCACACATTGTATGGAAAAAAATATCCTTTTCTACCACCATATTATCATCAATAATCTCAAAGGATTTTGACAAATGTTCCTCCGCTGTTTGACCAAGACCTGAAAAAATCTCTTGGTACATACGAGCGACACGAGCAGGTGTTTCCTGTAAGCCCTCGCGGTTAGCGTCCTCTCCGACAGCCTCGATAATCATTTTTACAGCTGCTTCAATCTTTTGTGTATCCATTTTCATTCTTCCTCTCCATCAGATAGGCTCTCACTTGGCTCAAGAAATACAAGGAACCTGTGACAATCCTAACTGTTTGTTTCTCTTCTTTTTTATCTGTCAATTTCTGCTCTAGAAAATCCTGCCAACCTTGGTAGCTGAGATTTCTAGACTTAGCTGCCTCTTTCAGCACGCTTTCATCAGTCGCCCGACTATCGTCAAAATGTGTCAAAGTAAGCTCGGTATCTGGCATGGCCCCCAGCAAGTCCAACATATCCTCCAAGGCCTTGGTTTTAATACAAGTAAAGAGGATTTCCTTATGATAATCCGCAAAGCGTTCTTGCAAGGTTGCTAATAAAGCCTTGATAGCATGGGGATTGTGGGCCCCATCCAAGATCATCAAGGGATCTCTTGACACGATTTCCAAACGCCCTGGCCAACTTGTTTCTTCCAAGGCTTGAGCAAGCAAGTCATTGCTTGCTAGTTCTCGACCATCTTCTTGACAAAAAGTATCAAGTAAAGCTATGGCCATCCCAGCATTCTCTATTTGGTACAAACCAAGTAAACCTGTCTGGAAGCGACCTTGTCTGACAGCACTTGTATAGTCAAAGACTTCGCCTGTCACCACACTCTTTTGATGGCTGACCTGATAATCTGCCCCGTAGGCAAGTCTCGGCGCATCTTTCCCTTCTGCAATGCGGTCAATCACAGCCAAAGCATCTGGAGAAATGCGACCTGTCACCAAGGAAATACCTTGTTTGATAATACCAGCTTTCTGCTCTGCTATGGCTTCCAAGGTGTCACCAAGTAGAGCCACATGATCCAATCCAATAGTCGTGATTCCTGTCAAAATGGGCTGACAGACATTGGTACTATCTAAAAGTCCACCCATGCCGACTTCCATGATAGCCACGTCTACTTGCTCCGAGGCAAAGTAATCATAGGCTATGGCTGTGATAATCTCAAACTCGGTTGTCCCCTGCAAATTGGCGACCGCTTCTCCCTCCAGCAAAGACTGATAGTCTGCCATGAGGGCTTCTAGTCTAGCCTCTGGAATGGATCCCCCATTGATGCTAATCTGGTCTGTATAATGAATGAGATAGGGCGAGCTAAACACGCCAACTCTCAGCCCTAGCTTTTTCAGCATATTTGTCAAAAAAGCAATGGTCGAACCCTTGCCGTTGGTCCCTCCGATATGGATGACCTTGAGTTTGAGATGGGGATTGCCACGCAAAGCTAACAGTTCCACCATTCGTTCCAAGCCAAAATGCGGTTGATCCGTCCGGTAGTTAGCAATCCACTGATTGTTTTCAAATTCTTTCATCTTATTTGTATTGTTTTAAATCTAAATTTTCCGCTTCATCAGCCAGACGAATAGCGGAAGCAATTTCAACTGCCATCCTGTGATTAGCTACGTCATGCACGCGCACCACTTCTACACCCTGTCTCGCAGCGATACTAGTTACATGAGCCGAAGCCGTGTCCCGATTACGGAAACCAATTTCTGTCTCAGGATTGACTTCAAAACCATTTTCTTCAAGGATATTGATGACAAACCGCTTGCGCGACACTCCAAGAAAGATTGGATAGCCTTTCTGATGTAGTTTATCCAGATCCCGTAAAAGAAGCAGATTTTCTTTCTTGGTCAGACCAAAGCCAATTCCTGGATCCAGCAGGATGTTTTCTTGAGCAATACCAGCTTCCTCTGCTCTCGTTAGTGCTCTGTCAAAGAAAGCCTCCATCAAGTCTTCGATTGGCAATGTTTCAAAGTCAGCTAACTCTTCCTCTGTAAAAGCTTGACCAAAGCCAAAATGAGGGAAGATGAGCGAGCTAGGATGCTGAGGTCGCGCCATGACTGGATTAAACATAATGACTACTTTCGCTCCAGCCTTTGCAACCACATGGGCCATTTTTTCATCACCCATGAGACCAGTGATATCATTGACTAGATTGGCACCAGCAGCCAAAGCAGCTTCTGCTACTTGACTCTTCCAAGTATCAATGGAGATGAGGACATCACTTTCCTTGCGAATAGCTTTAATCACTGGAACAACACGCTGGATTTCCTCTTCTATCTCAACATAGCTACTTCCCGGCCGAGTCGATTCTCCGCCGATATCTAGCATACTAGCTCCTTCTGCTATCAATTTACGAGCCTGCTGGAGTGCCTGCTCAAGAGCAAAAAATTGACCACCATCCGAAAAGGAGTCTGGGGTTACATTGATAATACCGCAAATAGCTGTCTTTGCATGATTGGCTTTACTTGACATATCAGTCACTCCCTCAAGGCTTTTCACCATATTATTTCTCTATTTTACCATAAAAAGAAAAAGATGGACACGATTGCATTCATCTTTTTCCCAGTAGAAACAAGTAAGCAATTGTCAAAAATATTAAACAGAAATCCCTAATGTCCGACTCAAAATTACCACGAGAGTCAACAAACAGAAAACAACCCCATTAACAATCATGTGAAGTAAGATAGACATTTCCAAACGTTGGGTCTTGTAAGCCGTCCAAGACAGAACGATCGACATAACTCCATAAATCAATAAAGAAGGTAAATTACTCGGTTGATGCAATAAAGCAAACACAACCGTACCGACTACAAATCCCAAGTTCTCTTTTCCTCGGAAAATCTTTTTAGGAACAATCCCACGGCACAAGATTTCCTCACAAATTGGAGCAAGCAAGGCCAACAAGAAGAAACTGGAAATCAGAGAACTATTCTGAACCATATCGTTAATCTGAGACTGGTTACTTGTTGTCGTCTCATTTGACAGTTGTAACAAGATAGAACCAAGTATATTTGAACAGATAATGACTAAATAACTCAAGCCCAATCGTGCCAAATCCTTAGCTCTAAAAAATGAAAAATTAAAACTTGCTAATTGCGTTTTACGAGCTCCAATAATAAATAGCACCAGAACCACAATCGAAATACCAGCAACTATCAGTCCTGACTGTAATAGCGGTACTTCTCTTAAGGTTAAAATAGCAGTAACCCCTATAGGAATCTGATATAAAATTGTCGCCAGCAAAAAGATTAACAGCCAGCCTGCACGATTCAATAATTCTTTCCACATATTTTTCTCTTTCATCACCTATCTCCTTTGTATTCAAAAAGGGGGAAAATCCCCCTGGGTTATCCTATTATAAGGCCATGCTGATGTAGTTCAGGATAAACAAGGCATCCAAAATCCAAATCATGACATGAACATCTTTAGCTTGACCTTTGACAAGCTTAGTCAAAGTGTAAGTCAAGAAACCAACTGCAATCCCTTGAGTGATAGAGTAGCTGAATCCCATAAAGATAGATGTGAAGAAGGCAGGAACTGCTTCAGACATATCATCCCAATGGATATTTTTCAAGCTAGCCAGCATCATAATCCCAACGATAATCAAGATTGGAGCTGTAGCGGCTGTTGGTACAATCGCTAGAAGTGGGCTAAAGAAGCTTGAGATCACAAAACAGATTGCCACGACCAAGGCTGTCAAACCAGTACGTCCACCTGCACCAATACCAGCAGCAGACTCAACATAAGTCGTTACGTTCGAAGTACCTGCGATGGCACCAATTGAAGTACCAATCAAGTCAGAGTAAAGAGCCTTGTCTAACTTAGCTGATTGATGATTTTCACCATTTGTCGCTACGATACCAACTTTTTCACCTGTACCGATCAAGGTACCAATTGTATCAAAAATATCTGTCAATGAGAAGGCAAGAATGGCCATCAGAGTTTCAGGCAAGCGAGCTGTATCTGAAATCAAAGCTCCCAAACCTTCTGAACCAAGAGCTGCACCAAAGATTGTCTTCAAATCTTCAAAAGCTGCACCAACATGGTTATTAGCAAAATCGATGCTTGACAAATCTACCAAACCAACTGCAATAGCAAGAACAGTTGTTGTCAAGATAGAGAGGATAATTCCCCCTTTAATCCCTTTGATGACAAAGAAGATAGTAATGGCAAGTCCTGCAAGAGCCACCAAAACAGCTGGATTATTAAAGCTGACCAATCCTGGAACTGCTGAAGAGTTTGCCGCAATCGTTGCTTGAGCTTTGTCAGCCCCTTCTCCTACAACAGTATAGTTGCCTGGATCAATCGTGAATTTCAAAAGTCCAGCATTCTTAATTCCTACATAGGCAAGGAAGACACCGATACCAGCTGAAATAGCTGAGCGAAGGGCATTTGGAATCGATTCAATGATCATTTTACGAACATTTGTCAAGGTAATAATCAATGAAATAATCCCACAGATGAAGACCATAGCTAGGGCTTCTTGCCAAGAATAACCAAGTCCAAATACAACTGTAAAGGTAAAGAAGGCATTCAGCCCCATACCTGGCGCTTGAGCGTATGGCAAGTTAGCATAAAAAGCCATCATCAAGGTACCCGCTACTGCACCAATAATCGTTGCTAGGAAGACACCCTGAGCAGGCATCCCTGTTTGCGAAAGAATTTGTGGGTTTACAAAGAGAATATAGCTCATTGCAAAGAAAGTTGTTAAACCAGCGAGAACCTCTGTACGAACGTCTGTACCGTTCTCTTTTAGTTTAAATAATTTGTCCATTATCAATCTCCTTTTAATTTTTACGAACAATAATAGAATTATATCATTTATCATTCACTTTTTCAATGTCTTTGTTTGATTTGTTTAAGAAATTAATCCAATTTCATTTTTTGTTTGGAATCTGCTTTTCTGCCTGCTTTCTGTTATAATAGAAGACATCTTATCTGAAAACACACTAGAAAGGTCCATATGACGAAAAAAATTATTGCAGTTGACCTAGATGGAACCCTGCTCAACTCAGACAGTCAAATTTCTGACTTTACCAAAAAAACCATCAAAAAAGTTGCTGAAAAAGGCCATCAGGTTATTATTACGACAGGTCGCCCTTACCGTATGTCAAAAGATTTTTACCGTGAACTGGGCTTAGACACTCCTATGATTAACTTCAACGGATCCCTTACTCATTTACCAGACCAAGTTTGGGATTTTGAAAAGTGTTTGACTGTAGACAAAAAATATCTGCTAGATATGGTTCAACGTTCAGAGGACATTCAAGCCGATTTTATCGCTGGAGAATATCGTAAAAAATTCTACATTACAAATCCCAATGAAGAAATTGCCAATCCCAAACTATTTGGTGTAGAAGCTTTCCAGCCTGAAGATCAATTCCAGCCTGAATTGGTGACCAAGGACCCTAACTGTATCCTCTTGCAGACCAGAGCCAGTGACAAATATGCCTTGGCAAAAGAAATGAACGCCTTCTACCAGCATCAACTTTCTATCAATACCTGGGGAGGTCCGCTCAATATCCTTGAATGTACCCCAAAAGGTGTCAACAAGGCCTTTGCTTTGGACTACTTGCTCAAGATAATGAATCGTGACAAAAAAGATTTGATTGCCTTTGGAGATGAACACAATGATACCGAAATGCTCGCTTTTGCTGGGAAGGGTTATGCCATGAAAAATGCCAATCCAGAGCTACTCCCTTATGCAGATGAGCAAATTTCCCTTACCAACGACCAAGATGGGGTTACCAAAACCCTACAAGACTTATTCTTATAACCTATACTGATACTCAATGAGAATCAAAGAGCAAACTAGGAAGCTAGCCGTAGGTTGCTCAAAGCACTGCTTTGAGGTTGTAGATGAAGCTGACGTGGTTTGAAGAGATTTTCGAAGAGTATGACCAGCTTGCAAGCTGGTCTTTATGCTCTTTTCACAGTCTCATCAACCAGTTATACTCATCTACTTTCAAA
>NZ_VMLS01000052.1:0-2140 GCF_013276805.1 Streptococcus sp. 1449 | reverse complement strand
TCGTCAGTTCTATCTACAACCTCAAAACTGTGTTTTGAGCTGACTTCGTCAGTCTTATCTGCAACCTCAATACCATGTTTTGAGCTGACTTCGTCAGTTCTATCTACAACCTCAAAACGGTGTTTTGAGCTGACTTCGTCAGTCTTATCTACAACCTCAAAACAGTGTTTTAAGCTGACTTCGTCAGTCTTATCTACAACCTCAAAACAGTGTTTTGAGCTGACTTCGTCAGTCTTATCTACAACCTCAAAAACATGTTTTGAGCAGCCTGCGGTTAGCTTCCTAGTTTGCTCTGTGATTTTCATTGAGTATTAGTTCAATATCTGAAAAAAAAGAACCTTGCAATGCAAGATTCTTTTAGTGTCTGACTTAAATAATTGTTCTTCTGGGAACTAAATCGAATTAAGCTTCGATTTCTGTAACCATACCTGAACCAACAGTACGTCCACCCTCACGGATAGAGAATGTAGTACCTTGTTCTACGGCGATTGGGTGGATCAACTCAACGTCGATTGTCACGTTATCACCAGGCATTACCATTTCAGTACCTGCTGGAAGTTCGATTGAACCTGTAACGTCAGTAGTACGGAAGTAGAATTGTGGACGGTAGTTGTTGAAGAATGGAGTGTGACGTCCACCTTCTTCTTTAGTAAGGATGTAGACTTCACCTTTGAATTTAGTGTGTGGGTTGATTGAACCTGGTTTAGCGATAACTTGTCCACGTTCGATTTCATCACGTTGAACACCACGAAGAAGGACACCTACGTTATCTCCGGCAAGACCTTCGTCAAGTTGTTTACGGAACATTTCAACACCAGTAACAACTGCTTTTTGAGTTTCTTCTTTGATACCAACGATTTCGATTTCGTCGTTGACTTTAACGATACCACGGTCGATACGTCCTGAAGCAACTGTACCACGTCCAGTGATTGAGAATACGTCCTCGACTGGAAGAAGCAATGGTTTGTCAGTGTCACGTTCTGGTTCTGGGATGTACTCATCAACTGTGTTCATCAATTCCATAACGATGTCTTCGTATTTAGAGTCACCTTCAAGGGCTTTAAGAGCTGAACCTTGGATAACTGGAAGATCGTCACCTGGGAAGTCATATTCTGACAATAGGTCACGGATTTCCATTTCAACCAATTCAAGCAATTCTTCGTCGTCAACCAAGTCAACTTTGTTCATGAAGACGATAAGGTGTTTAACACCAACCTGACGTGAAAGAAGGATGTGCTCACGAGTTTGTGGCATTGGTCCGTCAGTTGAAGCTACTACAAGGATAGCTCCGTCCATTTGAGCGGCACCAGTGATCATGTTTTTAACGTAGTCCGCGTGTCCTGGAGCGTCGATGTGAGCGTAGTGACGTTTTTCAGTTTCGTACTCAACGTGTGCAGTGTTGATAGTGATACCGCGTTCGCGTTCTTCTGGAGCAGCATCGATAGACGCATAGTCTTTAGGTTGGTTAACTGATGAAGGCAAGCGACGTGCCAAAACAGTTGTGATAGCTGCAGTTAGGGTAGTTTTACCGTGGTCAACGTGTCCGATAGTACCAATATTAACGTGTGGTTTACTACGATCGTATTTTTCTTTTGCCATTTGAGTAAAAGCCTCCAATAAAATATATTTTATAGATAGACAGTAGGCAATACAGTCTAACTTTCCTTACTATTTTATCAAATTTCAGCTAAATTGCAAGTGTTTTACAACGTTTTTGTGAATTATTCTTGGTAAAAATTTAACTAACTAATAGAAAGTACTAAATAGACTTATCCTTAAAGGAGTTTTCAGCATTATTCATCCACTCACTTGCTGAAAATGTAAACAATCTCTGGTTTATACTACAAAAGCAAACTAGGAAGTTAGGTAAAAGTTACTCACAACATCGGTTTAATACTCTTCGAAAATCTCTTCAAACCACGTCAGCATCGCCTTACCTTAGGTATAGTTGAGACTGGTCAAAAAGTCTTTGCAATCAGAAAAACATATAGTATCAGGTCTTGAGAGAAACCTTGGTACTATGCGTTTTATTGTGGGGAGATTTACTTCATTTTTTCCTAAAGTCGAGTTTTTGCCCAACCTCTTCATCTACAACCTCAAAACACTATTTTGAGCTGACTTCGTCAGTTCTATCTACAAC
>NZ_VMLS01000051.1:0-10183 GCF_013276805.1 Streptococcus sp. 1449 | reverse complement strand
GAATACCTTCTTATGCCGACTATTCAATATGTGCGAGAATATCGAACTTATGAAGAAATTGCGGCTGATCTTGGTATTCACGAAAGCAACTTAATCCGTCGGAGTCAATGGGTTGAAGTAACTCTTGTTCAAAGTGGTGTTACGATTTCAAGAACTCCTCTCAGTTCTGAGGACACGGTAATGATTGATGCGACGGAAGTAAAAATCAATCGCCCTAAAAAAAGAATTAGCGAATGATTCTGGTAAAAAGAAATGCCACGCTATGAAGGCTCAAGCGATTGTCACAAGTCAAGGGAGAATTGTTTCTTTGGAGATCACTGTGAACTATTGTCATGATATGAAGTTGTTCAAAATGAGTCGCAGAAATATCGGACAAGCTGGTAAAATCTTGGCTGACAGTGGTTATCAAGGGCTCATGAAGATAGATCCTCAAGCACAAACTCCACGTAAATCCAGCAAACTCAAGCCGCTAACAGCTGAAGAGAAAGCCTGTAACCATGCGCTATCTAAGGAGAGAATCAAGGTTGAGAATATTTTTGACAAAGTATAGTAGATTGAAACTAGAATAGTACACCTCTACTTCTAAAACATTGTTAGAAATCGATTTGACTGTCTTGATCGATTTGTCCTGTTCTTATTTCATTTCACTATAAAAACGTTTAAAATGTTTTCAACAACCTATCGAAATCATCGTAAACGCTTCGGCTTACGAATGAATTTGATTGCTGGCATTATCAATCATGAACTAGGATTCTAGTTTTGCAGGAAGTCTAATAAAAGTAAAGGAAATCTAGTGCGAGTAAAAATTAATCTCAAATGCTCCTCTTGTGGCAGTATCAATTACCTAACCAGTAAAAATTCAAAAACCCATCCAGACAAGATTGAGGTTTTAAAGTATTGTCCCAAGGAAAGAAAAGTAACCCTACATCTTGAATCTAAGTAGATTTTATGGTAAAATAATAGGGATTGTAAGGAGTTTGATATGTATAACCTATTATTAACCATTTTATTAGTATTATCTGTTGTGATTGTGATTGCGATTTTCATGCAACCAACTAAAAACCAATCCAGCAATGTATTTGATGCCAGCTCAGGTGATTTGTTTGAACGCAGTAAAGCACGCGGTTTCGAAGCTGTGATGCAGCGTTTGACAGGGATTTTAGTCTTTTTCTGGCTAGCCATTGCCTTAGCATTGACGGTATTATCAAGTAGATAAGAAAATAATGGGCAGGACTAGGTCTTTGCCTCTTTTTGTTTTTATATTCTTCAAAAATCTCTTCAAACCACGTCAGCTTTCATCTGCAATCTCAAAACAGTATTTTGAGCTGACTTCGTCAGTTCTATTCACAACCTCAAAACGGTGTTTTGAGCAACCTGCGGCTAGCTTTTTAGTTTGCTCTTTGATTTTTATTGAGTATGAAAGGATGTTTGAGAAGGTTTTACAGTAAAAGAAAATTAAAAAATCTAGAAAGAAAATATGAAAGATAGAATAAAAGAATATTTACAAGATAAGGGAAAGGTGACTGTTAATGATTTGGCTCAGGCTTTGGGAAAAGATAGTTCCAAGGATTTTCGTGAGTTGATTAAAACCTTGTCCCTAATGGAAAGAAAGCATCAGATACGCTTTGAAGAAGATGGTAGTCTGACATTAGAAATTAAGAAAAAACATGAGATTACCCTCAAGGGGATTTTTCATGCCCATAAAAATGGCTTTGGCTTTGTTAGTCTGGAAGGCGAGGAGGACGACCTTTTTGTAGGAAAAAACGATGTCAACTATGCTATTGATGGTGATACCGTTGAGGTAGTGATTAAGAAAGTCGCTGACCGCAATAAGGGAACAGCAGCAGAAGCAAAAATTATTGATATCTTAGAACACAGTTTGACAACTGTTGTAGGTCAAATCGTTCTGGATCAGGAAAAACCTAAGTATGCAGGCTATATCCGTTCGAAAAATCAGAAAATCAGCCAACCCATCTATGTTAAGAAACCAGCCCTTAAACTGGAGGGAACAGAAGTTCTCAAGGTCTTTATCGATAAATACCCAAGCAAGAAACATGATTTCTTTGTCGCGAGTGTTCTCGATGTGGTGGGACACTCAACAGATGTCGGAATTGATGTTCTTGAGGTCTTGGAATCAATGGACATTGTATCCGAGTTTCCAGAAGCTGTTGTCAAGGAAGCAGAAAGTGTGCCTGATGCTCCGTCTAAAAAGGATACGGAAGGTCGTCTGGATCTAAGAGATGAGATTATCTTTACCATCGATGGTGCTGACGCCAAGGACTTGGACGATGCGGTGCATATCAAGGCCTTGAAAAATGGAAATCTGGAGCTTGGTGTTCACATCGCAGATGTTTCCTACTATGTGACCGAGGGGTCTGCCCTTGATAAGGAAGCTCTTAACCGCGCAACTTCTGTCTATGTGACTGACCGTGTGGTTCCAATGCTTCCAGAACGACTATCAAATGGCATCTGTTCTCTCAATCCCCAAGTTGACCGTCTGACCCAGTCTGCTATTATGGAGATTGATAAACATGGTCGTGTAGTCAACTACACCATCACACAAACGGTTATCAAGACAAGCTATCGGATGACCTATAGCGATGTCAATGATATCCTAGCAAGCGACGAGGAAAAGAGACAAGAGTATCAGAAAATTGTTCCTAGTATCGAACTTATGGCCAAACTTCACGAAAGGCTAGAAAACATGCGTGTGAAACGTGGAGCCCTCAATTTCGATACCAATGAAGCCAAGATTTTAGTGGATAAACAAGGTAAGCCTGTTGATATCGTTCTTCGTCAGCGTGGTGTTGCCGAGCGGATGATTGAGTCTTTTATGTTGATGGCCAATGAAACAGTTGCTGAGCATTTCAGCAAGCTGGACCTACCTTTTATCTATCGAATTCACGAGGAGCCTAAGGCTGAAAAGGTTCAGAAGTTTATTGATTATGCTTCGAGTTTCGGTATTCGAATCTATGGGACTGCTAGTGAAATGAGTCAAGAGGCACTTCAAGATATTATGCGAGCAGTTGAGGGGGAACCTTATGCAGATGTATTGTCCATGATGCTTCTTCGCTCCATGCAGCAGGCTCGTTATTCGGAGTATAATCACGGGCATTATGGACTTGCGGCTGACTATTATACTCACTTTACTAGTCCGATTCGTCGTTATCCAGACCTTCTTGTTCACCGTATGATTCGTGATTACGGCCGTTCTAAGGAAATAGCAGAGCATTTTGAGCAAGTGATTCCAGAGATTGCGACCCAGTCTTCCAACCGTGAACGTCGTGCCATTGAGGCTGAGCGTGAAGTCGAAGCCATGAAAAAGGCTGAGTATATGGAAGAATACGTGGGCGAAGAGTACGATGCGGTTGTGTCCAGCATTGTCAAGTTTGGTCTCTTTGTTGAATTGCCAAACACAGTTGAAGGCTTGATTCACATCACAAATCTACCTGAATTTTATCATTTCAATGAGCGTGATTTGACTCTTCGTGGGGAGAAATCAGGAACAACTTTCCGTGTAGGTCAGCAAATCCGTATCCGAGTTGAAAGAGCCGACAAGATGACGGGTGAAATTGACTTCTCTTACATCCCAAGTGAGTTTGATGTGATTGAAAAAGGCTTAAAACAGTCTAATCGTAGTGACAGAGGGCGTGGTTCAAATCGTCGTTCAGATAAGAAGGAAGATAAGAGAAAATCAGGACGCTCAAATGATAAGCGCAAGCATTCACAAAAAGACAAGAAGAAAAAAGGAAAGAAACCTTTTTACAAGGAAGTAGCTAAGAAAGGAGCCAAGCATGGCAAAGGGCGAGGGAAAGGTCGTCGCACAAAATAAAAAGGCGCGCCACGACTATACAATCATAGATACGCTAGAGGCAGGGATGGTTCTGACTGGAACTGAAATCAAGAGTGTACGAGCTGCTCGAATCAATCTCAAGGATGGCTTTGCCCAAGTAAAAAATGGAGAGGTCTGGTTGAGCAATGTCCATATCGCTCCTTACGAAGAGGGCAATATCTGGAACCAAGAACCAGAACGTCGTCGTAAACTCCTGCTCCATAAAAAGCAAATCCAAAAGTTGGAACAAGAGACTAAAGGGACAGGAATGACCCTGGTTCCTCTTAAAGTCTATATCAAAGACGGTTATGCCAAGCTTCTTTTAGGTTTAGCTAAAGGGAAGCATGACTACGATAAGAGAGAGTCTATCAAACGTCGTGAGCAAAACCGCGACATCGCGCGCGTGATGAAAGCTGTTAATCAGCGATAAAAAGAGGAATTGAAAATGGAAAAATTAGTTGCCTATAAACGCATGCCTTTGTAGACTAAAGAAACCATGCCTGAAGCTGTTCAGCAAAAGCACAATACAAAAGTTGGGACTTGGGGAAAATTACTGTCTTGAAGGGAGCTCTCAAGTTTATTGAATTGACAGAAGAAGGGGAAGTTCTAGCTGAACACCTCTTTGAAGCAGGGGCAGATAATCCCATGGCACAACCACAAGTCTGGCACCGAGTGGAAGCTGCCACAGATGATGTGGAATGGTACTTGGAATTTTATTGTAAACCTGAGGATTATTTCCCTAAGAAATACAATACCAATCCTTTTCATTCAGAGGTTCTAGAGGCCATGCAGACAGTAAAACCAGGGAAAGCTTTGGATTTGGGTTGTGGTCAGGGGCGCAATTCTCTTTTTCTAGCCCAGCAAGGTTTTGATGTGACGGCTGTAGATCAAAATGACCTGACCCTTGAAATCTTGCAAAGTATTGTGGAGCAAGAAGATCTGGACATGACTGTTGGTCTTTACGATATCAATTCAGCTAGCATTGGGCAAGAATATGATTTTATCGTATCAACTGTTGTTCTCATGTTTCTACAAGCAGACTGCATTCCAGCTATTATTCAAAATATGCAGGATAAAACCAGTGTTGGTGGCTATAATCTTATCGTTTGTGCTATGGACACGGAGGATTATCCTTGCTCAGTGAACTTCCCATTCACCTTTAAAGAAGGGGAATTGGCAGACTATTACAAGGATTGGGAATTGGTTAAGTACAATGAAAATCCAGGCCATTTGCACCGTCGCGATGAAAATGGCAATCGTATTCAACTACGCTTTGCGACCATGCTAGCCAAGAAAATCAAATAAAAATGAATGAAGATTAGGAATTTTCCTGATCTTTTTTCTTTTTTACGAATAATATAGAAAAGGAGGGAAATCATGTTTGTTGCGAGAGATGCTAGGGGAAAATTGGTAAATGTGTTAGAGGATAAGCTTGAGAAGCAAGCATACACCTGCCCAGCTTGTGGAGGTCAGCTTCGTTTGCGTCAAGGACCAAGTGTACGGACCCATTTTGCCCATAAATCCTTAAAAGACTGTGATTATTCCTCTGAAAATGAAAGTTCAGAACATCTGGCCAATAAGGAATCACTTTATCACTGGTTGAAAAAAGATTCAGAGGTTCAATTAGAATACCTGCTTCCAGAACTTAAACAGATTGCGGATGTGTTTGTAAATGGCAATCTAGCTTTAGAGGTTCAATGTAGTCCCTTGCCACAAAAAGTTCTTAAAGAGCGCAGTGAGGGTTATCGTAGCCAGGGTTACCAAGTACTGTGGCTACTGGGAGAAAAACTTTGGCTCAAGGAGCGTTTGACTCGTCTGCAACAAGGTTTTCTCTATTTTAGTCAAAACATGGGCTTTTATGTTTGGGAAGTAGACAAGGGAAAGCAGATTTTAAGGCTTAAATATCTCATACACCAGGATCTTCGAGGTAAACTCCATTATCAAATCAAGGAATTTCCCTGTGGTCAAGGTAGTCTACTGGAGATATTACGTTTTCCCTATAAGAAACAAAAAATATCTCATTTTACAGTTTCTGAGGATAAGGACATCTGTTGTTATATCCGGCAACAACTGTACTATCAAAATCCCATTTGGATGAAAGAACAAGCAGAAGCCTATCAAAAGGGAGAAAATGTCCTGACTTATGGGCTGAAAGAATGGTATCCACAAATTCGACCACTAGTAGGTGATTTTTGCCAAATTGAGAAGGATTTGACCAGCTATTATCAGTATTTTCAAATCTATTACCAAGAAAATCCTCAAAATGATTGGCAAAAGCTTTATCCACCAGCCTTTTATCAGCAATATTTCTTGAAAAATATGGTAGAATAGAAAGGATGGAGGAATCTAATGGTATTACAAAGAAACGAAATAAATGAAAAAGATACATGGGATCTATCAACGATCTACCCAACTGACCAGGCTTGGGAAGAAGCCTTAAAAGATTTAACAGAACAGCTGGAGACAGTAGCCCAGTATGAAGGCCATCTCTTGGATAGTGCGGATAGCCTACTCGAAATTACTGAATTTTCTCTTGAAATGGAACGCCAGATGGAGAAGCTTTACGTTTATGCTCATATGAAGAATGATCAGGATACACGTGAAGCTAAGTATCAAGAGTACTATGCCAAAGCAATGACACTCTATAGTCAGCTAGACCAAGCCTTTTCATTCTATGATCCTGAATTTATGGAAATTAGTGAAAAGCAGTATGCTGACTTTTTAGAGTCTCAACCAAAATTGCAGGTTTATCAACACTATTTTGACAAGCTTTTGCAAGGAAAGGATCATGTTCTTTCACAACGCGAAGAAGAATTATTAGCTGGAGCTGGAGAAATCTTTGGTTCAGCAAGCGAAACCTTCGCTATTTTGGACAATGCGGATATTGTGTTCCCTTATGTCCTCGACGATGATGGTAAGGAAGTTCAGCTATCTCATGGGACCTACACACGTTTGATGGAGTCTAAAAATCGTGAGATTCGCCGTGGGGCCTATCAAGCCCTTTATGCGACTTACGAACAATTCCAACACACCTATGCTAAAACCTTGCAAACCAATGTTAAGGTGCAAAACTATCGTGCTAAAGTTCGCAACTACAAGAGCGCTCGTCATGCAGCCCTAGCGGCTAATTTTGTTCCAGAAAATGTTTATGACAATTTGGTAGCAGCAGTTCGCAAGCATTTGCCACTCTTGCATCGTTACCTTGAACTTCGTTCAAAAATCTTGGGAATTTCAGATCTCAAGATGTACGATGTCTACACACCACTTTCATCTGTTGAATATAGTTTTACCTACCAAGAAGCCTTGAGAAAAGCAGAAGATGCCTTGGCAGTCTTGGGTGAGGATTACTTGAGCCGTGTTAAACGTGCCTTCAGCGAGCGTTGGATTGATGTTTACGAAAACCAAGGAAAGCGTTCAGGTGCCTATTCTGGTGGTTCTTACGATACCAATGCCTTTATGCTTCTTAACTGGCAGGACAATCTGGACAATCTCTTTACTCTTGTTCATGAAACAGGTCACAGTATGCATTCAAGCTATACTCGTGAAACGCAACCTTATGTTTACGGAGATTATTCGATCTTCTTGGCTGAGATTGCCTCAACGACCAATGAAAATATCTTGACGGAGAAATTATTGGAAGAAGTGGAAGACGATGCAACGCGCTTTGCTATTCTCAATAACTTCCTAGACGGTTTCCGTGGGACAGTTTTCCGCCAAACTCAATTTGCTGAGTTTGAACACGCGATTCACCAAGCGGATCAAAATGGTGAAGTCTTGACAAGCGATTTCTTAAATAAACTCTATGCTGACTTGAACCAAGAGTATTATGGTTTGAGTAAGGAAGACAATCCGGAAATCCAATACGAGTGGGCTCGGATTCCACACTTCTACTATAACTACTATGTATACCAATATTCAACAGGCTTTGCGGCGGCCTCAGCCTTGGCTGAAAAAATTGTCCATGGTAGTCAAGAAGACCGTGACCGCTATATCGACTACCTCAAGGCAGGTAAATCTGACTATCCACTTAATGTCATGAGAAAAGCTGGCGTTGATATGGAGAAGGAAGACTATCTCAACGATGCCTTTGCAGTCTTTGAACGTCGTTTGAATGAGTTTGAAGCCCTTGTTGAAAAATTGGGATTGGCGTAAGATGGTTGAATCGTATAGTAAAAATGCCAACCATAACATGCGTCGCCCTGTCGTCAAGGAAGAAATTGTAGACTTGATGCGTCAGCGTCAAAAGCAAGTCACAGGTTCCTTGAAAGAATTGGAAGACTTTGCCCGCAAGGAAAATATTCCCATTATTCCCCATGAAACGGTTGTTTATTTCAGGTTTCTCATGGAAACCATGCAACCTAAAAACATTCTGGAAATTGGGACGGCTATCGGTTTTTCAGCTCTCTTGATGGCAGAGCATGCGCCAAATGCTAAGATTACAACCATTGACCGTAATCCAGAAATGATTGGTTTTGCCAAGGAAAATTTTGCCCAGTTTGACAGTCGCAAGCAAATCACTCTCCTAGAGGGAGATGCGGTAGACGTCTTATCTACACTGACAGAGTCTTATGATTTCGTCTTTATGGATTCTGCCAAGTCTAAATACATCGTCTTTCTGCCAGAAATCCTCAAACATTTGGAAGTTGGAGGTGTGGTTGTCTTGGATGATATTTTTCAAGGTGGTGATGTTGCCAAGGACATTATGGAAGTTCGTCGTGGCCAGCGAACCATTTATCGAGGACTTCAAAGACTATTTGATGCAACCTTAGACAATCCAGGACTCACCGCAACATTAGTACCTCTGGGGGACGGCATTCTCATGCTTCGTAAAAATGTAGCAGATGTTCAATTGCCTGACAGCGAATGATTTTCAGAAAAATTTAAGAAAATATAGTAAAATAGATAGAGTAACACTTATCTCAAAGGAGTAGACATGAAGAAAAAACTATTGGCAGGTGCCATTACACTATTATCAGTAGCAACTTTAGCAGCTTGTTCGAAAGGTTCAGAAGGGGCAGACCTTATCAGCATGAAAGGGGATGTCATCACAGAACATCAATTTTATGAGCAAGTGAAAAGCAACCCTTCAGCCCAACAAGTCTTGTTAAATATGACCATCCAAAAAGTTTTTGAAAAACAATATGGCTCAGAGCTTGATGATAAAGAGGTTGATGATACTATTGCCGAAGAAGAAAAACAATATGGTGAAAACTACCAACGTGTCTTGTCACAAGCAGGTATGACTCTTGAAACACGTAAAGCTCAAATTCGTACAAGTAAATTAGTTGAGTTGGCAGTTAAGAAGGCAGCAGAAGCTGAATTGACAGATGATGCTTACAAGAAGGCCTTTGACGAATACACTCCAGATGTAACGGCTCAAATCATCCGTTTGGACAATGAAGACAAGGCCAAAGAAGTTCTCGAAAAAGCCAAGGCAGAAGGTGCTGATTTTGCTCAATTAGCCAAAGATAACTCAACTGATGAAAAAACAAAAGAAAATGGTGGAGAAATTACCTTTGATTCTGCTTCAACGGAAGTACCTGAGCAAGTCAAGAAAGCCGCTTTCGCTTTAGATGTAAACGGCGTTTCTGATGTGATTACAGCAACTGGCACACAAGCCTACAGTAGCCAATATTACATTGTAAAACTCATTAAGAAAACAGAAAAATCATCTAATATTGATGACTACAAAGAAAAATTAAAAACTGTTATCTTGACTCAAAAACAAAATGATTCAACATTTGTTCAAAGCATTATCGGAAAAGAATTGCAAGCAGTCAATATCAAGGTTAAGGACCAAGCCTTCCAAAATATCTTTACCCAATATATCGGTGGTGGAGATTCAAGCTCAAGCAGTAGTACATCAAACGAATAGTCCAAATCAATAAGTCAGGGAAAAAACTCGACTTCAGGAAAAAATGAAGTAAATCTTCCCACAATAAAACGCATAGTACAAGGTTTTCAATACCTGATATTATGCGTTTTTTGATTTTAAAGACTTTTTGACTAGCCCCATTTTTTAACTTAATACTCAGTGAAAAGCAAAGATTAAACTAGGAAGCTAGCTGTAGGCTGCTCAAAGAACAGCTTTGAGGTTGCAGATAAGTCTTATGAGGTCACCAACATATATAATGTGAAGCTGACGTGGTTTGAATAGATTTTAGAAGAGTATGAGTTGGAAGTTTTAATGGATAATGCAAGATTCCATAGAATGGGTAAGCTAGAGTTCTTATGTGAAGAGTTTGGGCATAAACTTTTACCTCTTCCTCCCTACTCATCTTATACTCAATGAAAATCAAAGAGCAAACTAGGAAACTAGTCGCAGGTTGTACTTGAGTACGGCAAGGCGAC
>NZ_VMLS01000050.1:0-825 GCF_013276805.1 Streptococcus sp. 1449 | reverse complement strand
AAAATACTTTTTCATAAGTCAAGCCTATTTCTCTACCAACTTGCGCTTGTCTATTTTTGTAAAGCCGCAGCATGAGTACCGTCTTATTATCCAAGTCAATCATTCTAACGCTTGATTTTGTTTTAGGGGTAGTGACTTCTTTTTCACAGTTTAGAGTCTTATTTACGTCTAGTGTACCGTTTTGTAAGTCAATATCAGACCATTTGAGGGCTAAACACTCACGAATACGCAAACCAGTCGCTAAAAGCGTCTTATATAGCACCGTATCGTAGAAATTTTTGTAAGTGTTTGGCAGCTGCTCCAGGTAAGTCAAGAATTTTTTTAAGTTATCATCATCCAGATATTTCAGTTTTTGCCCTTCTTTTTCCTTACGACGTGGCACGATAATATCACGGGCTGGGTTGAAGGGGATAACTTGCAAGGATACGGCATATTTAAGTATTCGTTTATTTAGCGAGTTAAGTTGCGGATACTCTTGGTAACCTTTGCCTAGTTGATTGTACTCTTTTGCCCATTGATTAACTTGCTTTTGAATAACTGGGGGTGTTAGCTTATCTAGTTTGTAGTCTCCAAAGGCTGGAAGTAGATAGTTTTTTAGTCTACTCTTGATTATTGTAAGGGTTGCCTTTTTGACCGTATGGCAGTATGTTTCCAGCCAATTCTCCACCAGTTCGGCATAGGTATTGATTTGAACCGCTTTAAATACTGTAGAGCCGTTTTTTTCAAAGTCTATTTGAGCCTGTAGCGCTTTGTTTCTAAGTTCTCTCTTGGTTCGCCCTGATATAGTCGTCTTGACTTTCTTACCTGTTACGGTATCGATGCCAA
>NZ_VMLS01000005.1:0-17682 GCF_013276805.1 Streptococcus sp. 1449 | reverse complement strand
AATCTACATTCGAGACCTTAAGTAAGCGCTTTAAAGAAGAGGGGACTTATAACAAAGTACGTTTGATGTACCAAGATGAAGCTGGTTTCGGAAGAATCAGTAAGATGCGTTCTTGTTGGGCTCCTCAAGGAATCCGACCTAGCATTCCTAGTCATTATATGCGAGAATATCGCTATTGTTATGGGGCAGTAGATGCTCAGACAGGAGATTCCTTTTTCCTCATTGCTGGAGGATGCAATACTGAGTGGATCAATGAATTTCTACGGCAAGTCTCACAAGCTTATCCAGATGACTATATTTTACTTGTCATGGATAATGCTATATGGCATAAATCAAGTACCTTAGAGATTCCAAGTAATATTGAGTTGGCTTTTATCCCACCTTATACACCAGAAATGAACCCTATTGAACAAGTCTGGAAAGAAATTCGAAAACGAGGTTTTAAAAACAAGGCTTTCCAAACATTGGAAGCCGTCATTGATAAGCTTCAAGAAGTTATTCAAGGACTGGAAAAAAGCGTTTTAAAGTCCACTGTCAGCAGACAATGGACAAGGTTGCTTTTTGAAAATGATTGAGTATCATAATGCCCATTCTCCAAGCGAAGATTTATAGCTTCAGGCCGCTGTTCGATGGATTGACCAGCAGGTTTAAAGTTGGTGCTAGCCTGTTTCTTATCAAGCGAAAATTTTTGGTTATGATAGTGGAGAATCTTTTCCTTTAGTTCCTTGGTCAAGCTTGATTTCTTGACCGAGCGCTTGCGATTGTTTTCATAAGACTGTTGAGCATAGTCGGCAGAATAAACCTCTTTGAAGCACCCTTTTCCAAGACATTGTCGGACTGTCCCACGCTTGATTTCAGTGTGGATAGTTTGAGGAACTTTTCCAAGCAGAAAGGCAATTTCTCTATTTGATTTCCCTTCTTTTTTCCATCTTTCGATTAAGCGGCGGCTATCGATTGTCAAATGTTTACCTTTTGTAGTATAATTTTCTTGCATCTCTGTACCTTTCTTGTGTTTGTGGTTGAACAACAAGTATAACACAGAGGTGTTTTCTTATGCCTAGAAGAGCTTTCATTTTAATGTGATAATCGGACAAGGAGACTACTATTTCTTCAAAAAATATGTCAAAAATACTTGACACTTTATATTTAAAAGAATATAATATAGTCAAATATATACGACATAAATCAGAAAGGAGACCAGATGAATCGTGTGAAAGAATTTCGCAAGGAACTGGGCATTTCCCAGCTAGAACTAGCCAAGGATATCGGTGTCTCGAGACAGACCATCAATATGATTGAAAACGACAAGTACAATCCAACCTTGGAACTCTGTCTCAATCTCGCCCGCAGCCTCCAAACTGACCTCAACAGTCTCTTTTGGTAGGATAATTTTTAAAAAAGGAGCAAACTTATGAAAAAAGAAACCTTCACGGAAAAACTGATCAAACGCATTTATGGCATTTCAGGACCACTTGATGAACACAAACGACGCGAGGCTGATCGTATCGGCAATCAAGTCTTTATCATCCTCTTTTATCTGATGACATTTGGAAATCTCATCCCCTTTGTCCTCGCTTATAAATACCCACAAATTGTCGCTATCGGCTATCCTCTTGTGGTATTCGGCATTTCGATGATTTCTGCTCTCTATGTGCTCTCCCAAACCAAAAAAACAGGGATTACAGCTATTGATCCAGATATGCTGAGCGAGAAAGAAAGCAAGCAACTACACTACCCTGGTATGAAAGCAGGTCTACTCTATGGATTAATGAGTTTTTTTTCAACCCCTCTTCTCCATATACTGCTAGGTGAGAGTCAGGACTATCTTCAGTCTCTTCTCACTTTTAAAAATATTTTTTCAAGTATTCTCCAATCTTTCTTCTTCGGAGTGATTATACAAATTATCATCTCCCGTCGCATTGCAAAAGCCAAGAAAAATCAGGATAATGATTAGGAGGAAACTCATGAAAAAAGAACAGAAACAGTTACGTTATCCTGGTCTGAAAGCAGGTTCGATTTATGGAACAGTGATATTTTTTATAATTCCACTCATTGATACCCTAACAAGTGAAAATCCAAATTTTATCAGTTCTCTTCTAAATACAAAACATATTTTTAAAACTATACTGGGAGCTTTCTTTTTCGGAGTGATGATACATATTGTCGACTCACTTCGTATTGCAAGAGCTAAAAAAGACCAGGATTAGGAGGTGCCTTATGAAATCACTAGTAACTTTACTTACCTATCATCTTTTGTTCAGTTCCCTGCTCATCTTCATCATCGTTTCAGGGAACTTGCCAATCAGCGAGATATTCCTCGGGCTAGTCTTTATTCCAGCACTTAACAAAGGGCTAACTTATCTAAAGATTGACTCCCAAAAAACACGCATACTCAACTTAGCACTGTACTTTATGATTCTATCTTTACCACAACTGATGCTCATCTCAAGCGGTTGGAAATATTATTTACTGCTGACTATCGCTAGCCTTTCTTCTATCACTTATCTTTATTATCTCTATCAATTCGTAAAAGAAAGTCAGTAAAACCACTCATCTAGGAGATTACTAACATGAAAAAAGAAGACTTCACCACTCGCCTACTTCGAAATCTCTTTCATATCCAAGGCCCTTTTGATGAATGCCGGCAAGAGATTATCTACAAAGCCTGTGCCCGTTCCATGGTCCAAATCGTTTATTCTTCCTTCTTTCTCTTCTTGTTTTATCTGTTATTTGGACGCTTCATAGAAGCCGTTCGCTATGCCATGCCCTACGTTTACTCTGGACTCATTTTTTTCATTACTTTAAAAACTCAAAGAGTCGTCAAAGAACTCCAGCTGGAAAAAGATGACAAGTCAGAAATTATCCTCAAAACCTACAGCAAAGGCCAAATCAAATTCCGAAGCTGGATTGTGTTTATCGGTATTCAGATTGGCCTCTTTACCCTACTCATCTTTCATAAAGTCTTCGTTCAGCAGATGTCCTTTTCAGATTTTGGGAAGTTGCTCGTGCAATTCGATAAAAGTGTTCCTTTCCTAATGTATGGCCTGATTATCGGTAGCATTTTTGGAACCCTGACCTACGGATTTCTATCACTACAGGAGGAAAAAACTCCTAAAAATACCAATCAGAAGGAGAAAAGCAAGCAATGACTTCACTATACGATTTTTCAGTCTTGAACCAAGACAATCAAGAAACTCCACTAGATGCCTATCGTGGGAAAGTTCTCTTGGTTGTCAACACTGCTACTGGATGTGGTTTAACGCCCCAGTACCAGGGACTTCAAGAACTCTATGACCGCTATCAAGAACAAGGTTTTGAAATCTTAGACTTCCCTTGTAATCAGTTTATGGGACAAGCACCCGGCAGCTCAGAGGAAATCAACAGCTTCTGTAGCCTAAACTATCAAACCACCTTCCCACGTTTTGCCAAGATTAAGGTCAACGGCAAGGAGACAGACCCTCTCTATGTTTGGTTAACAGACCAAAAATCTGGCCCACTAGGAAAACGAATCGAATGGAATTTCGCTAAGTTTCTCATCGGTCGTGATGGGCAGGTCTTGGAGCGCTTCTCTTCAAAAACAGACCCCAAACAAATTGAAGAGGCGATACAAAAATTACTATAATTCACAATCTCACTATGATTAGGTTTCTTTTAGCCTGATGAATAGTGAGATTTTTTGATTGGCTTTGACTTAAATAGAAAAACACTCCATGATATGAAACATGAAGTGTTGTAAAGTCTATGTTGTAGGTGCTTATTTCACATTTTCAATGTGACCAATGATAACAAATACCATACCGAAGCTTCATATACACTAAACAAATGACTTTCTAATTATTTCAATTAGTTTTCGCTAGTAAATATCATTTCCAACAAACGCCCTCTCAATTCCTCGTCCTGACGATGCAAGATATTCATTAAGTCATGAGAATTTTTGGCATTGATGAATTGATTTAACAATCTATCTTTTAATTCATATGGAAGAGAAGCCGTCTTTAGTAGTCTAAAAACTTCGTCATTTAGGGATGTCCTTTTATTATCTTTCCATTCAAATCTAGCTGTATCATTCTTATTTGGCAATTCAATGATAGACACATTCGTTCCTTTAAAATGAATTCTATGTTTTCTATTGTTTGGAACGATACTAGAATCTCCTTGTAATGTTAACTCTACCATCCCCATTTCCCAATCGATTGATAATCTTGTTTTATATCTTTGACCATTTTGATCTTCAATCATTTCAAAAGAATGTTGTTTGCCTGGGAATACATACCAATCTACAACTTCAGGTAAATCAACACCCATATCTATCTCAGAACCAACCAAGGGAATGATTGCACCACTTTTTGCAAACACAGGTATAGTCGAAATGTCTCTATAAACACTCAACTTCACACCACCTGTATATTTTTTCTCTGAAAAGAAGTCATACCATTCACCTTCAGGGAACCATACATCCACTTTTGCAGATTGGAATGTCAAATCCATCTTTTCTACAATGGGAGCCACCATCAGTTCTGTTCCAAAAAAGTATTGGTTTGGAACATTATAGCTCTCATCATTCTCTGGGTAGAAATAATAGATTGGACTGATTAATGGGGCACCTTCCTCATGTGTCTTTACATTCATGGTATATAGATATGGAATCATCTGATGTCTCAAACGAAGGTATTTCTTCATAATCTTAGATGTTGTTTCTGAAAAAAACCAAGGTTCTTTACTATTAAAGGGACTTCTAGAACTATGTAAGCGAGTTATCGGACTAAAAACGCCAAACTGTAGCCATCTAGTTTGTAGCTCCTCGTCATAATCCCCCAGCATGTGCCCACCGATATCATGGCTCCACCAACTATAACCGATATTTGATGCTGTCGCTGTAAAATAAGGTTGAAATCTTAAGGAATTCCAACTAATAATGGTATCTCCTGAAAAACCAACAGGGTAGCGGTGACTACCAGGACCTGCATACCTTGATAAAATCAAGCCACCTTCTGCATTTTTACAACTATCCTGATAATGATAATGGTTTAAAAGCCACAGTGGATCCAACATACCTTGTGTCCCTTGTTGCCAGTCAATCCACCAAAAATCTACTCCCTGCTTTTCTAGCTCATAATGAACATCTTTAAAGTAAGCTTCCCTAAAAGAGGGATTAAAAAAATCAAAAATAGCAGGTTCTTCTAGTTCTACATTTAACCCCAATCGTTTTGCGACTTGAGGATAAGCTTCTTCATAAGCCCGTATACCATCAGCAGGATGGACATTTAAGGAGAGTTTTAACTTCCTATCATGAAGTTGTTGCAATAACTGTTCTGGATTAGGTATTAAGTTTCTATTCCAACTATATCCTGTCCAGCCACTTCCAAAACGAGCTGGAATGTCAGTGATATGCCAATCCATATCTAACACACCGATAGATAATGGAATGTTCTCTGTTTTAAATCTGTCTATTAAATCCAAGTATTCATCCGACGTATAAGGCCAATACCTACTCCACCAATTGCCTAAAGCATATCTTGGCAACAAGGGTGTTGAACCAGTCAAATGGTAAAAGTCTCTGATTGCTCCTCTATAATCATGCCCATAGGCAAAGAAATAGAGGTCAATTTGATTTTCTCTCTCAATATAACCAGACTGTTCATCCCAAATAAATCCTTGAGAATCATCCAATAAGGCTATACCATTTCGGCTAATAATTCCATCTTCTAACGAGATTGCTCCATCTGCCTCATCCAGAGTCCGAGCTGTTCCTTTTAACGTTTCAATAGATTCACCAAAATACCAGCGACTACCATATACGGCAAAATTTCCTTTTAATTCTATAAATAAATTTTCGGCGTTAAATTCTCCTTTATTAAAGTGCAGATGAAAATAGTCCGTCATAATATCTAGTACGTTTGATGTCTCGATATAATCTAACGAAACTTGGCCAAAATCTCTATTGTAGATAAGTTGTGTCGTTCTATCCTCAAAATTTCCAGTTTGAGAGTATTCTAGCCTCACTAACTTGTCTGTTAATACAGAGATTCGATAAAACTCTCCCTTAAAAATTTTCAATTTGTTGTCCTCCTTTTATGGTAGCATAAAAACAGAACGCACCATTTTTGATGCGTTTCTCGTTATTCTGAATGCAATGTTCTATCTATGACAAATAATACTCAATTGAAAAAATGTAGTGGACAAAATATCTTTTAACAAATCAAGATGTTAAAGAGTTATTCCTTTTCAACTTTTCTAAGCTTATGCAGTTGTGAAACAAACTACTTTTAAACTATTAACTATCTATCAGTAGCAACTCATAACTTGAAAAGAATTTTTTCAAATAACTTCGTTAATTTAGTTTTGTCTCCATAAACTGTACCATCCATATACAGGTGATAAATCTCATCATCATCACCGATTGATATTTCACATTCATAACCTTTCATTAAAGCTAAAGAGCGAATAACCTCCCTCTGCGTTCTACCGTTTCCCTCACGGAATGAATGAAAATAATTGAGATTATCTAAAATTTCGACCAATAACTGAATGACTTCTTTTCTACTATTAGCATTGTCATGAAATCTATCTATCAAATTATTAAGGTAAGTGAGTGCTGTATCGAAAGACTGAATCGGCATAAAAGCATTACCACTTTTTGAAATATTGACTTTTCTAAATTCACCTGCCCAATGATACATATCTTCAAACAAAAATTGATGAATTTTCAATATATCTTCTACACTATAAACTGGGGTAGGATTGATAAATAATTTCAAACTCTTACTAGCAACCATACGATATTCAAGATCGCGTGCTTTTTGCTCATCTCGTTCTTCCTGCTTATTTCTTAGAACTGAAGAATCTGGATAGGTATATAAATTATTCGGATCAATATAGTCATAAGAATCATAACATTTACGCTTCATTAAGCCATCCCCAGAGCAAGAGCTTCATCTCGTAATTTTTCAACATCACTAACCGTAGGTCGCCATCCTTCAATCATATTTGTACTTAAAGCATACCAAACACTCTTAAAAATGGAGCGGTTTTCAAAAGCTACTCCCATGATTGTCATCTTTTCTTTATCTATATCTAAGGACATATACTACCTCCTATAGTTACATTATACCATGTTTCTCTGTCGCTTTTAAATATTTTATTTTGTCTGTAATATCTAAATTTCAGCACATTTAGCCTATTTTATAAACTTCAAACTCAAAGATGAAAACGCGTTCTTTTTCCTTATTGTTAAGGAAAGAAGTAATTTTAAATTGAAATAGAACAATATCTTCTTGTATTCTCGTAATGATATCTATACGATTTTCAATACTTTCAAACTACAAAAACTCTCACAATAATTCTAATTCCCTATGTCTATAAACGACTTATCACTTTCTGTTATCCCAGAATCATCTTCTATATAACGTTCAACTTGCATCTGCAAGTGATATTTTCTTCTTAAATCTAAGATATTCTGCATTGTCTTTGATTGATGATGTTCATCTAAAACTTCTTGATTTGTCCACTGATCAATAAGGAGAATAGTTCCCTCTTTTTCAATTGGTAAAAAATATTCGTATTTCAAGTTACCTTTTTGATTTCTAATTTCTTCAACAAGGCCACTATCAAGCATTTCTCTTGCAAACTTTATTGCACTATCTCCATCACCCTTATAATATACATGAATAGTCAATGTCATCTCATATCCTCCAAAATCATCCTTCAAATTTTTAAAAACAAGTTTAGATGAGGATCTAAACTTGTTTTTTATGAATCAATCATATAAAGTTTCGCCATTACTTTCAATCACTTCTTTATACCAATAAAATGATTTTTTCTTATAGCGATTTAATGTTCCAGATCCATCATCATTTCTATCTACGTAAATAAATCCATAACGCTTACTCATCTGGGCTGTTGAAGCTGATACTAAATCAATACATCCCCATGTAGTATAACCTAACAATTCTACTCCATCCTCAATGGCTTCACCTACTTGTTGTAGATGTTTTTTGAGATAATCGATTCTATAGTCATCATCAACAGTAGGTCCATCCGCACCTTCAATTAGAACGTCTTTAGCACCCAAACCATTTTCAACAATAAACAACGGCAACTGATAACGATCATAAAGATTATTCAGCACTATACGTAAACCAATAGGGTCAACTTGCCAACCCCATTCTGAACTTTCCAAATAAGGATTAGCAATTCCTCCCAATAAATTTCCAATGCTTGATTGATAATTTTCAGGATCATTTGCTTGAACCGAACTCATATAATAAGAGAAAGAAATAAAATCCACAGTATTTTCAGCTAATAACTCCTTATCCCCTGATTCAAATTTGATATTGATATCATTTTCTTTAAAGAATCTTTGAATATATGATGGATATTTACCGCGAGCATGAATATCTGAAAATAGATAATTCTGATTCTCAAATTCACGCGCAGCCAGCACATCTTCTGGCTTCGGTGTCATAGGATATGTTGGCATAGCCAAAACCATGCATCCAATTTTAAATTCTGGATTGATTTCATGTCCAACTTTCGTTGCCAAAGCGGATGCAACTAACTCATGATGAACCGCTTGATAAAGATCTTGTTTAGATAATTTCTCGACTGGAGTTGCAATACCACCACTTATAAAAGGAACATGTAAAACGGAGTTGATTTCGTTAAAAGTCAACCAATATTTGACTTTATTTTTATATCGATTGAAAACAGTTCTTACATAGCGCTCATAAAAACCAATCAAATCACGATTAACCCATCCATTATATTTTTTAGCCAAGTGAAGTGGAGTTTCATAATGTGATAATGTTACTAAAGGTTCTATTCCATATTTAGCTAGTTCGTCAAAAAGATTATCATAAAACTGTAAACCTTCTTCGTTTGGTTCCAATTCGTCACCATTTGGAAAAATACGAGACCATGCAATCGATGTTCTAAATACCTTAAAGCCCATTTCTGCAAATAAAGCAACATCTTCTTTATAACGGTGATAAAAATCAATTCCTTCCAATTTGAGATTATCTTCTGTAGGCAGTTCTGTAATGAATGGATTTAGATCATTATCACTTACTGGAACTCCGCCCCTAGGTGTCACATCCTGAACCGATAAACCTTTATCACCTACATTATAAGCACCTTCATATTGGTTAGCTGCTGTAGCTCCACCCCATAAAAATTCTTTAGGAAATTTACTCATTTATTTTCTCCTTTGTTTTTTTCTATACTTATATTATAATTAAATAAAAATGACAAATCTTGCACAATAATAGTAAAAAACGATACTATCCTATTAAGAGGAAACCTATGATTGATCTTGGACAACTACATAAAAACACGCCTTATAAAAATGAATTAATTCCCTATTCTCTTACCCGGACTATTATGGAAGATGGTCTACCTGATATTCTTTTTCACTGGCATACAGATATGGAAATCATATATGTACACGAAGGACAAGCAAGATTCCATATAGATACAGACTATTTTAACAGTGAGAAAGGAGATATTATTTTAATTCGTCCTAATGCCTTACATTCTATACATCCAATTGAGAATACCTATCACTATATGGATGCAATCAACTTTCAATTAGACTTAATTGGTTATTCTACAAAAGATTTTGCAGCAATTCATTACTTACACCCCCTATATAATGGACAACTAGACTTTAAACGTGTGATTAAACCCAATCAACCTGGTTATACAGAAATTCGACAAACACTAATTAATTCAATGGAAATAGGATACTATAGGAAGACATTTTTTGAACTAGAATTAAAAAGTGAGCTACTAAAACTGCTTCATCTTCTCTTTCAATATAATTACGTTTATTCAAGTAAACAATCAATAGATGGTTATCGTAGAGAAGAAAAAATTAGAAAAATTATTGATTATATAAGCGAACACTATCAGGAAGATTTATCAATTAATCTTCTAGCAGAACTATGTGGCTATAGTCCAACACATTTTATGAATTTCTTTAAAAAAAATTTAGGAGTTAGTTGTATGGACTATCTTATCCACTATCGTTTACGTAAAGCTACTGAACTTCTTCAACACTCAACTCTATCAGTTCTAGAAATTTCCTCAGAGGTAGGTTTTAAAAACTTATCAAATTTTAATCGACAATTCAAAAAAATTTACAAAACAACACCCCGAAAATATAGAGGTGAAATAGATAAATAGATATTTTACCTTAGAAAAGTATTACAATTGGCTAGAATAGCAGTAGAAACATTTTTTATCATACTGTAAAATCAAACTAAAAAATGGAGTAGAAATATGAAAAAAATTATCTTCCTTGATGTTGACGGAACAATTGTTGACTACGATAATCACATACCCGATTCAGCTAAAATAGCTATCCAACAATCACGAAAAAATGGACACTTAGTATTCCTTTGCACTGGACGAAGTAAAGCTGAGATGCCAAACAAAATTTTAGATATTGGCTTCGATGGTATCATTGGAGGAAATGGTTCCTACATAGAGTACAAAAATCAAGTTCTCATGCATCAACTGATTCCGTATGAGACTGCCAAACAAGTTGTTGATTGGCTTGAATCAAGAGGATTAGAGTTCTATATTGAAAGTAATAACGGATTATTTGCGAGCCGTAATTTTCGTGATGCTGCAAGACAGATACTCCGCATCTATGCCTTAGGTAAAGGAGCTAGTGAAGACCAAATTTTAAACATGGAGCCAGAAGATGCGCTACATGGATTAGTTTATGGTGGAGAACTGTACCGAGACGATCTTAATAAAATTAGTTTTATTCTCAATTCCTACCAAGATCACTTAGATTCTAAAAAAGTTTTCCCACACCTAAAAGCTGGTACTTGGGGAGGTAGAGGAGAATCAGCTCTATTTGGTGAATTAGGGGTAAAGGATATTAATAAAGCACATGCTGTTAACATCATTCTTAAGCATTTAGGAGCGAATCATACTGATACAATTGCTTTTGGTGATGCTAAAGTTGATATTCCAATGCTCGAAGCCTGCCATATTGGTGTGGCTATGGGTAATGGCGGTCCTGAAATACTAGCTATGGCTGATATTATAACAGATGATGTTCGACAAGATGGACTTTATAATGCCTTTAGAAAACTTAATTTACTGTAGGATATTAAGATGAAAAAACTCTTTATTTAATGCACTCTTTTCAACAAACGTCATCTTATACAAGGTTGGTGTGATTCTCCGCTAACAGACTTTGGAATTTACCAAGCTCAAGTAGCAAGTGAATATTTCAAAAAACATGGAATTATCTTTGACAGTGCTTTTAGTTCAAAATCTGAGCGCGCGTGCGATACTTTGGAAATTGTAACTGATGGAAAAATACCTTATACACGAATTAAAGGTCTCAAAGAATGGAATTTTGGTATTTTTGAAGGAGAAAGCGAAAATCTAAATCCCTCTATCCCTTATAACGATTTCTTCGTCTATTATGGTGGAGAATCTCAATTAGATTTACAAGAGCGCATAAATAACACTATTTGTTCACTTATGAAGGAAGATACAGGAAACTCTATTCTTATTGTGTCCCATGGAGCAGCTATTCGAAATTTTGCCAGAGTCTGGGAAAAGTAAGAACAAACAACTATTCAAAATAGAATGACAAATTGTTGAATTCTCAAGTTCACATACTCTAACGATATTTTTTATTTAGAAGAAGTTATCAATCATGATTTTAGCAATTGGAATAATAATTCTAATCAATAAAAATTAGATAAATTAATTTATTAGAACCGTTAGTTTTAACAATTATCATCTGCAATAACAAAAAGCCATGGAAATTTAAAAATCTCCATGACTTTTTTATTTCTTTCGAATACGAGAGAGATGGATCGTTAAATATAACTGCTCATCATCAGAAATAGAATACTGTCTAGTTTTTTCTAGATGTAAGGCAATCTTTTTAGTTGTTTCATATGCAATAGGATACTTCTTACACATTAGCTCAAACATTAAAGAATCATCCAATTCTTCTTGGTTTGTATTTGTTAATACACGCTCACAAAAAAATTTTAAATGAGTGATAAATCGTTGAACATAAATATCATCTTGTTCCAATGGAATTTCCAAACTATATTTCACGATAGTCATAATCTCTTCCATTAACTGTGTTAAATCTCGAGCGTTTGAATTCTTATAATTTAACTCACTATTTACCAATGTTAGCGCCATGAACCCAGCTTCATCATCAGGCAATTCTTGACCCAAATAAGAACTCAAAAGCTCATTAGCATATAGTCCCGCCTCATACTCCTTAGGAAAAAAGCGTTTAATATCCCACATGAGAAAATTCTTCATAAAAAATCCAGCACGAATTCTTTGTTCAACTCCATACATATGATCTGCCAATGATAGAAAAGCTGTATCTTTAATAGCATTATCTAATGTACATTTAGCAAAAGATATAGCTTTATCTGCAACCTCTAATAATTCAGCAGGAATTTCAAAAAAAATTTCTCTGTGATTTTGAGACAAAATATAACGTTTATCTATCTTATTTTCATCAAGCTCGTCATCAACTTTCTTACCAAATGCTAAACCTCTTCCCATTACAATGATTTCCTGATCCTTCATTTCAGATAGGACTACATTATTATTAAATATTTTTTTAATTTTCATGACTTCACCCAATTATTAGTATCTATAGTATAACACAAAAATGAGGTATGGAAGTTGAATCGTCTCCCATACCTCCATTTAGACTATCTAATTTCTAGCAAGTTTTGATCTAAGTTGACTTTACCGCTTGCAATTGTGTTTACACTATGATAGTTACTAGTATTTGTAATTATGATTGGTGTTGTGACTGAATAGCCTGCTGATTTGATTGACTCAATATCAAAACTCAACAATAATTGACCCTTTTTAACTCTATTACCCTGAACTACATGAGCTTTAAAGCCAGATCCATCTAACTCAACTGTATCCATACCAACATGAATCAGTAATTCGGCACCATCATCTGTTGCAAGACCAATAGCATGGTTTGTAGGGAAGAGAAGACGAATTGTTCCATCTGCTGGTGCAACAACTTCCCCAATAGTTGGTTCAATAGCCACTCCTTGTCCCATCGCTCCACTAGAAAAAACTGGATCTGGTGTTTCTGAAAGTGGAATAATATTTCCTACAATTGGACTTGAAATTACTTGATTCCCCACTTCTACTTTATCGTTTTTAGTTTCTTCAGTGACTGCTTTCTTCTGATTTTTTTCAAAAAGTGTTGGGACTGGTAAGAACATTTGAATTGCAAATGAGAGGATAATAGCAATTGCTGTGCCAACTAAAGCTACATATAAACTTCCAAAATTACCATCCGGACTAACAAGAGATGGGTAAAGGAAAATTCCCAAAGCACCTACTGAATACATAGTTACGTTGAACATGCCAACAAATCCACCAACAATACCAGACACGACACAACTGATAATAAATGGCGTACGCATTGGAAGCGTTACACCATAAATAGCTGGTTCAGTAACACCAAAGATTGAAGAAATCAAAGCTGGAGTAGAAATTGCTTTTACCTTGCTTTCTTTCGTTTTAAGAATAATTGCTGCAAGGACACCTGTTTGTGTAAAACATGGTAACAAAGCGCCTGCTAGAATGACTCCTGAACCAGTCTGAGTGAGTTCAAGTATTGCCAACGGCACAAGGCCCCAATGAAGTCCAAACATAACCATCACTTGCCATAAAGTACCTAGAAGGACTCCATAAATTATAGGATTAAAATTATAAACTGAACTTAAGAATGCCCCTAGTAAATCAGACGCTGTATTAGCGATAGGACCAACTAGTAGGAAAGTCAATGGAATTGAAACAATCAAAGTTACAAACGGCACCACAAAAAGCTTAACTGTATCTGGTGTAATCTTTTTGATAAATCTTTCAATTCTAGAAGCTACCCATACAGCTAGAATAGCTGGAATAACTGTTGATAAATAACCTCCTGCGGGCATGCTTAAAGGAATTCCAAAAAAGTTAGATGCACCTACTTCAGTCAAACTCTTAACACTTGCTTCTAAGTTTGGATAAACTAAAGACGCAGCAATTGCTAAAGCGGTGAACTCATTCATTTTAAATTTACGAGCTGCATTTAAAGCAATCATCATTGGCAAAAATTGGAAAAATCCGTCACCAGCTGCGGTCAGAACTAGAGCAACTCCATTATTTGTAGCAGTCCATCCGAAGAAAGCAGTTAAAATAGCAACAATCCCTTTTATAATTCCAGCTGCTGCCAGTGGGCCAAGGAAAGGTTGGAAGATACTTGAGACAATATCAATAAAAGCATCTAAAGGATTCTTCTTAACACTATCTTCTTCATCAGCATCTACTGCCCCACTACCTTGTAAGCTGCCTACTGCTAATACCTCTGCATAAACATCCGGAACATGGTTCCCTATTACTACCTGATACTGACCTCCTGCCTTAATAACTGTTACTACACCATCTCGCTTCATGAGATAATCTGTATCAGCTTTACTTTCATCTTTAAGTGTAAAGCGTAAACGTGTTACACAATGTTTAACGCTACTCACATTTTCACGTCCACCAACGTGATTAATAATATCTTGTGCTAACTCAGTATATTTAGCCATATTGGACCTCCTTATATTTTTTGGTCATCAGTTGACTACTTATTCCCGGAAAATAGGTAACAAAAAAACCTAAACACATACCAAATAGAAAGCAAAGTATCGCTTCTTATCTCGTATTTGTTTAGGTTTTGCCTGCATGACCAGTAACAATCCATGAATTAAGTATATCACATTTTTTTATTTTTGCAAGCGCTTTTTTAAAAATTTTTTGAGAATTAAATAATGAAGTTTGGCATGAAGTTAGCGAACTACTTTCAACAGAAAATAACTGATCCAACTACTATAGTTAGTTGAGTTTGGAATAGTACGCTGTAGCTACTAAAACATTTCTAGAAATTAATTTGACTTTCCTAGTAGAGTTGTTCATATCTTATTTCAATCTACTATAACATCCAATGGCTGTTGGTGGTTCACTTATCATAATCTTAAAAAGTAATGGTGTAAATTTTACTAAAAATTATTTAAAACATACTCTATAGTTTGAGCCATAGGTGTTGTAAATGCTGTATTCTAATTCGTTCTTAACGGTTAGAGAATTGGACAGCTTTTGAGTTTTCTTAAATTCGCATCATGATACTTACACTAAATTATAGCTAAAACCAATAATTATTGAGATATGAAACCACAATTTATATAACCCTTTTAAAAATCGAGAGGTTATCAAAGGGTTATCACTTTATAGTTTTCGGAGCTTATGTAATTGAAATTTGGCGAAAAATACGAACTACTGTATCACAAAGATGATGTAGTAGTTCAACAACAAATGCACAGCTACTTCGTGCCAGTTCAAATTCTTTTGTTATCGGCATTTTCTCTTCTGAAGATATTTAGAAAGCCTGTGATATTATTTCTAAATACTTAGAAATAATCAAATAAATTGAATATTATTTCTAAATATTTGAAAATAGTTACTATTTGTATTATACTATCTTTGAGGTAACTATTATGAACTATATCAAAAGACCACATTATTTAGATTTTTTAAGAAGACATCGTGACCGACAAATCATCAAAGTTGTGAGTGGAGTTAGGCGAGCTGGTAAATCTGTTCTCTTTCAACTCTATAAAGAGGAGTTAATAGCAACTGGGGTAGACGAGGATCAAATCATATCCATCAATTTTGAGGATCTGAGTTACTATGATCTCCGACATTTTCAAACATTATTTGCTTATATAAAAGAGCAGTTAATTGGAGAGAAAACATACTATATCTTTTTAGATGAAATTCAACATGTTGAAAAATTTGAACTGGTAGCAGATAGTCTATTTATACTACCAAATGTTGACCTCTATTTGACTGGATCAAACGCCTACTTTATGAGTAGCCAATTAGCTACAAACTTGACTGGTCGGTATGTTGAGATAGAAATTCTTCCATTGTCATTTGAAGAATACCTATCAGGCCAATCTCTCTCAGAGAATCTGAATACAACAGAAATTTTTAACAGTTATCTCTTTAGTGCTTTCCCTTACTTATTGCAAACATCATCTTACGCTGAAAAAATTGACTATCTCAGAGGAATATATAACTCCATACTGTTAAATGATATTGTCACTAGATTGGGAAATCCAAATCCTACTATTATTGAGCGCATTGTCCGAACCCTTCTCAGTAGTACAGGTAGCTTAATATCAACAAATAAGATTCGCAATACCCTGGTCAGCCAAAATGTTTCAATCTCCCATAATACTTTAGAAAATTATTTGACGACTTTGACAGACAGCTTACTTTTTTATTCCGTTCCACGTTTTGATGTAAAAGGTCGAGCATTATTGCAACGCTTAGAAAAATATTATCCCGTTGATTTAGGTTTACGACATCTCTTATTACCAGACCACAAGGAAGACATTGGGCATATCTTGGAAAATATGGTATATTTGGAATTAAGACGTAGATATTCACAAGTATATGTTGGTAATTTAGATAAATATGAGGTTGATTTTGTTGTTGTAACTGATCTTGGTCACTACGCTTATTATCAGGTCAGTGAAACAACACTTGCTCCAGAAACACTAGAAAGAGAACTTAGACCACTAGAAGCCATTAAAGATCAATTCCCAAAATATCTATTAACAATGGATACGATTCAGCCAACAGCAAATTACAATGGTATTGAGAAGAAAAATATCATAGATTGGTTACTAGAAAAATAGATAAATATAAATCATTCAGCTGACTAGATTTGCAACAGTCTGTTATCAATGATTCTACCCAAATCCTAACAAGATATAAGGAATTTAGAACATATTATCTAATACAGACACTTGAAGGATAAAATGAAATCTTTAACTTCTGGAAGAACTATTATTACTCAAAATGATGAATCTCCATAGAATTAATGAAACTATAAATCAAACGGAACTATAATGAAAAAGAGACTAAGCAATCAGGATTTAAAATCCTAAAAACGCATACTATCAGGTGTTGAATGAACTGCACCCGCATAGCGGGTGGTTTTTTTGTCTCGCACCTAACGGAGCGAGACGAACTAATAGTCACATAATCATAAGGCTGATAGTATTCATTTCACTATCAGCCTTACAGGTTATTTAACGTTTCAGAAAAACTATAATGTCAAGATTAACTAAACAGTATCTAATTCCTTCAAATAATTTTCTATCTTCATCAACATTAAAGGATTGTTATAAATCTTACATAACTCTCTTGCTTCTATATAATAATTTTTGACTTGTTCTTTGTCTAGAAATTTGGCTCCAGCATTTCCTACAAGAATAAGTAGAGGAGCTAGTTGGTAACTTGTCTGTCTTTGTTTACAGAGTTCAATCGTCTCAAGAGCTTCTTGGATGGCTTCGTTATATTTTTCCTTTGACACTAGGTAGTGAGCGTAGTTGTAACGAACTCTGATGTAGCCAAATAAAAACTCTTGATGCTCAAAATTTTTTGTCTGATATAACTCCATCAAATGAGAGTAGTTTGCCTCATATTCTTGTTCACGACCCACTAAGGAATAGAAATTAGATAGAGTATTCAAGGCCTTTAAATAAATCAGAGTATTTGAAGAGACTTTTAATAATATATTTTCCAATGAAGAAATTGCCTCACACTTACTGTCAT
>NZ_VMLS01000049.1:0-7772 GCF_013276805.1 Streptococcus sp. 1449 | reverse complement strand
CCCGTGAGGTCTCATGAGCTCTGAAAGCGTAGTAACAAGGAATCATGAGAAGTCAGCCGAACCCATAGTAGTGAGGAAACTTCTGTAATGGAAGTGGAGCGAAGGGGTGAATACTCAAACAGTCTGGGGAGAGACTGTTTGAGGTCTGTCGCTAGAAAGAGAAAACGACAGATCGAAGTAATCCTACTTTACTTGTGTCTGTAAAACGAACGGTCTGATAGAACTGGACTCTGTCACGTATTGACTAGATGAAGGTTCACCAATATAAGATATCCCTCAGGCACCAAAACAAGAAAGGAATAGGCACATGTCAAAATTGCTAGATAAGATAGTATCACGCGAAAATATGCTGGAAGCTTACAATCAAGTAAAATCCAATAAGGGCTCAGCTGGGATTGATGGAATGACTATCGAAGAGATGGATGACTATCTCAGACAAAACTGGCGCTTGACTAAGGAGCTGATAAAACAGAGGAAATACAAACCTCAATCAGTCCTGCGAGTTGAAATCCCCCAACCCAATGGAGGTGTCCTTCAGCTTGGGATTCCGACAGTGATGGATAGGATAATCCAACAAGCCATTGTTCAAGCTCTTAGAGTACTTAAATGACGGCTATGAGTGGATAGTGGATATAGACCTAGAGAAATTTTTCGATAGGGTTCCTCAAGATAGATTGATGTCCTTAGTACATAACATAATCGAAGACGGAGATAGGGAATCCTTGATTCGTCAGTATCTTCATTCAGGTGTTATCATTAACGGTCAACGTCATAAAACGCTAGTTGGCACACCACAGGGAGGAAATGTATCTCCTCTCTTATCCAATATCATGCTTAATGAATTGGACAAGGAATTAGAAAAGAGGGGACTTCGATTTGTGCGCTACGCAGATGATTGTGTGATGACGGTCGGAAGCGAGGCAGCCGCTAAGCGTGTGATGTATTCAGTCAGTCGTTTTATTGAGAAACGGCTAGGTTTGAAAGTAAATATGACCAAGACTAAGATTACCAGACCAAGAGAGCTGAAATACTTAGGTTTTGGGTTCTGGAAATCATCAGATGGTTGGAAAAGTCGTCCCCATCAAGATAGTGTTCGGAGATTTAAGTTTAAATTGAAGAAACTAACACAGAGGAAATGGAGTATAGACCTAACAAGACGTATTGAACAACTGAATTTGTCCATTCGAGGATGGATAAACTATTTCTCATTGGGAAATATGGAAAGTATTGTCACCAGCATAGATGAGCGCTTGCGTACTCGCCTACGAGTGATTATCTGGAAGCAATGGAAGAAGAAATCGAGACGACTATGGGGATTGCTTAAGTTAGGAGTTCCTAAATGGATAGCAGATAAGGTATCTGGCTGGGGTGACCATTATCAATTAGTAGCTCAGAAGTCGGTACTAAACGTGCTATATCAAAACCAGTCCTTGAAAAACGTGGACTGGTTTCGTGTTTGGATTATTACCTTGAACGACATGCGTTAAAAGTTAGTTGAACCGCCGTATGCCGAACGGCACGTACGGTGGTGTGAGAGGGGCTAAAGATTATCCCCTACTCGATTAAGCAATTTCCTTGACATTTTTCTTATTTTGCGCTATCATATATACATATAATATATGGGAGTCTGTGTACAGTCTGAGAGGAAGTGTTAAACTTCGACCGCACCTGATCTGGGTAATGCCAGCGGAGGGAACGATACTTAGTCTGATTTTGCACCTTTTCCATATATGGTAAAGGTTTTTCTTTTTGTCAAAGGAAAACGAGAAGAGGAGGTTTTTATGAAAGCAAGCATCGCCTTGCAAGTTTTACCCCTAGCACAGGGGATTGATCGGATAGCTGTTATTGATCAGGTCATTGCTTATCTGCAAGCTCAAGAAGTGACCATGGTGGTGACACCATTTGAAACGGTCTTGGAAGGGGAGTTTGATGAGCTTATGCGCATTCTAAAAGAAGCGCTGGAAGTGGCAGGGCAGGAGGCAGATAATGTCTTTGCCAATGTCAAAATAAATGTAGGAGAGATTTTAAGTATTGATGAGAAGCTTGAAAAGTATGCTGAGACGACACATTAGTCTATTGGGTTTTCTGGGAGTCTTGTCAATCTGGCAGTTAGCAGGTTTTCTTAAACTTCTCCCCAAGTTTATCCTGCCGACACCTCTTGAAATCCTCCAGTCTTTTGTGCGTGATAGAGAATTTCTCTGGCACCATAGCTGGGCGACTTTGAGAGTGGCTTTACTGGGGCTGATTTTGGGAGTCTTGATTGCCTGTCTCATGGCTGTGCTCATGGATAGTTTGACTTGGCTCAATGACCTGATTTACCCTATGATGGTGGTTGTTCAGACTATCCCGACCATTGCCATAGCCCCTATTCTGGTCTTGTGGCTAGGTTATGGGATTCTGCCCAAGATTGTCTTGATTATCTTGACGACCACTTTTCCTATCATCGTCAGTATTTTGGACGGCTTTAGGCATTGTGACAAGGATATGCTGACCTTGTTTAGTCTGATGCGGGCCAAGCCTTGGCAAATCCTGTGGCATTTTAAAATTCCAGTCAGCCTGCCTTACTTTTATGCAGGTCTGAGGGTCAGTGTCTCCTACGCCTTTATCACAACAGTGGTATCTGAGTGGTTGGGAGGCTTTGAAGGACTAGGTGTCTACATGATTCAGTCCAAGAAACTGTTTCAGTATGATACCATGTTTGCTATTATTATTCTGGTATCGATTATCAGTCTTCTCGGTATGAAGCTGGTTGATGTCAGTGAAAAATATGTTATTAAATGGAAACGTTCGTAGAATAAGAATGTTTCAAAAAAGAAAAGAGGAAATCAAAATGAAGAAAACATGGAAAGTGTTTTTAACTGTTTTAACAGCTCTTGTAGCTGTCGTGCTTGTAGCTTGTGGTCAAGGAACTGCTTCTAAGGATAACAAAGAGGCAGAACTCAAGAAGATCGACTTTATCCTAGACTGGACACCAAATACTAACCACACAGGGCTATATGTTGCCAAGGAAAAAGGTTATTTCAAAGAAGCTGGAGTGGATGTTGATTTGAAATTGCCACCAGAAGAAAGCTCATCTGACTTGGTTATCAATGGTAAGGCACCATTTGCAGTGTATTTCCAAGACTACATGGCTAAAAAATTGGAAAAAGGAGCAGGAATCACTGCCGTTGCAGCTATTGTTGAACACAATACATCAGGAATCATCTCACGTAAATCTGACAATGTAAGCAGTCCAAAAGACTTAGTTGGTAAGAAATACGGGACTTGGAATGACCCAACTGAACTTGCTATGTTGAAAACATTGGTAGAATCACAAGGTGGGGACTTTGAGAAGGTAGAAAAAGTACCAAATAACGACTCAAACTCTATCACACCTATTGCCAATGGTGTCTTTGACACTGCTTGGATTTACTACGGTTGGGATGGTATACTTGCTAAATCTCAAGGTGTAGATGCTAACTTCATGTATTTGAAAGACTATGTCAAGGAGTTTGACTACTATTCACCAGTTATCATCGCAAACAACGACTATCTGAAAGATAACAAAGAAGAAGCTCGTAAAGTCATCCAAGCCATCAAAAAAGGTTACCAATATGCTATGGAGCATCCAGAAGAAGCAGCTGATATCCTCATCAAAAATGCACCTGAACTTCAGGAAAAACGTGACTTTGTCATTGAATCTCAAAAATACTTGTCAAAAGAATACGCAAGCGACAAGGAAAAATGGGGTCAATTTGACGCAGCTCGCTGGAATGCTTTCTACAAATGGGATAAAGAAAATGGTATCCTTAAAGAAGACTTGACAGACAAAGGCTTCACCAACGAATTTGTGAAATAATGACAGAAATAAGACTAGAACACGTCAGTTATGCCTATGGTCAGGAGAGGATTTTAGAGGATATCAATCTGAAAGTCACTTCAGGTGAAGTGGTTTCCATCCTAGGCCCAAGTGGTGTTGGTAAGACTACGCTTTTCAACTTAATTGCGGGGATTTTAGAAGTTCAGTCAGGGAGAATTGTCCTTGATGGTGAAGAAAATCCCAAGGGGCGCGTGAGTTATATGTTGCAAAAGGATCTGCTCTTGGAGCACAAGACGGTGCTTGGTAATATTATCCTGCCCCTCTTGATTCAAAAGGTGGATAAGGCGGAAGCCATTGCCCGGGCGGATGAAATTCTTGCGACCTTCCAGTTGACAGCTGTACGAGACAAGTATCCCCATGAACTTAGTGGGGGGATGCGCCAGCGTGTGGCCTTGCTTCGAACTTACCTTTTCGGGCACAAGCTCTTTCTCTTAGATGAGGCCTTTAGCGCCTTGGATGAGATGACCAAGATGGAACTCCACGCTTGGTACCTTGAAATTCACAAGCAGTTGCAATTGACGACCCTGATCATCACGCATAGTATCGAAGAGGCCCTCAATCTCAGCGATCGCATCTATATCTTGAAAAATCGCCCTGGGCAGATTGTTTCAGAAATTAAACTAGATTGGTCTGAAGATGAGGACAAGGAAGTCCAAAAGATTGCCTACAAACGTCAAATCTTGGCAGAATTAGGCTTAGATAAGTAGAAAAATAGGGAGTTGGTGAAGATTATCCTTTACCAGCGCCCTTTTTCTTTTAAAAATGAGAAAATTTCGGTATAATAGTCAAAGATAGTCAAGGTTCAAAGAGAGGTGGGTTTGTAATGAGATTTAAAAATACATCGGATCATATTGAGGCCTACATCAAGGCGATTTTAGATCAATCTGGTATCGTGGAGTTGCAACGAAGTCAGTTGGCAGATACCTTCCAGGTTGTTCCTAGTCAGATTAACTACGTGATCAAGACACGCTTTACGGAAAGTAGAGGCTACTTGGTTGAAAGTAAGCGTGGTGGCGGAGGTTATATTCGTATAGGACGGATTGAGTTTTCTAGTCATCATGAAATGCTCCGAGAGCTTCTTTATTCGATTGGCGAGCGAGTTAGTCAAGAAACTTATGAGGATATTCTCCAGCTTTTGGTTGAGCAGGAATTGATGACCAAGCAAGAGATGAATTTGCTAGTATCAGTAGCTTTGGATCGCGTTCTAGGAGAAGAAGCTCCAGTCCTTCGTGCAAACATGCTACGCCAGGTCATACAAGAGGTAGATAGAAAAGGGAAGTAAGATGAACTATTCAAAAGCATTGAATGAATGTATCGAAAGTGCCTACATGGTTGCTGGTCATTTTGGAGCTGGTTACCTAGAGTCTTGGCACTTGTTGATTGCCATGTCCAATCACAGTTATAGTGTGGCAGGGGCGACTTTAAATGATTATCCATATGAGATGGACCGTTTAGAAGAAGTCGCTTTGGAACTGACTGAAACGGACTATAGCCAGGATGAAACTTTTACGGAGTTGCCGTTCTCCCATCGTTTGCAGGTTCTTTTTGACGAAGCAGAGTATGTAGCGTCAGTGGTCCATGCTAAGGTGCTAGGGACGGAGCACGTCCTCTATGCGATTTTGCATGATGGCAATGCCTTGGCGACTCGTATCTTGGAGAGGGCTGGTTTTTCTTATGAAGACAAGAAAGATCAGGTCAAGATTGCTGCTCTTCGCCGAAATTTAGAAGAACGGGCAGGCTGGACTCGTGAAGACCTCAAGGCCCTACGCCAACGCCATCGTACAGTAGCTGACAAGCAAAATTCTATGGCTAATATGATGGGTATGCCCCAGACTCCGAGTGGTGGTCTCGAGGATTATACGCATGATTTGACAGAGCAAGCTCGTTCTGGCAAGTTAGAACCAGTCATCGGTCGGGACAAGGAAATCTCGCGTATGATTCAAATCTTGAGTCGGAAGACAAAGAATAATCCTGTCTTGGTTGGGGATGCTGGTGTCGGGAAAACTGCTCTGGCGCTTGGTCTTGCCCAGCGTATTGCTAGTGGGGATGTGCCTGTGGAAATGGCTAAGATGCGCGTGTTAGAGCTTGATTTGATGAATGTCGTTGCAGGGACACGCTTCCGTGGTGACTTTGAAGAGCGCATGAACAATATCATCAAGGATATTGAAGAAGATGGCCAAGTCATCCTCTTTATCGATGAACTCCACACTATCATGGGTTCTGGGAGTGGAATTGACTCAACTCTGGATGCGGCCAATATTTTGAAGCCAGCCTTGGCGCGTGGAACTTTGAGAACGGTTGGTGCCACCACTCAGGAAGAATACCAAAAACACATCGAAAAAGATGCGGCCCTTTCTCGTCGATTCGCTAAAGTGACGATTGAAGAGCCAAGTGTGGCAGACAGCATGGCCATTTTGCAAGGCTTGAAGGCGACTTATGAGAAACATCACCGTGTGCAAATCACAGATGAAGCGGTCGAAACAGCCGTTAAGATGGCCCATCGTTACTTGACTAGTCGCCATTTGCCAGACTCTGCTATAGACCTCTTAGATGAAGCAGCAGCAACAGTGCAAAATAAGGCTAAGCATGTAAAAGTAGACGATTCAGGCTTGAGTCCAGCTGACAAGGCCTTGATGGATGGCAAGTGGAAACAGGCAGCTCAGCTAATCGCAAAAGAAGAGCAAGTGCCTGTCTATAAAGACTTGGTAACAGAGTCTGATATTTTGACTACCTTGAGTCGATTGTCAGGTATCCCAGTCCAAAAACTGACTCAGACTGACGCTAAGAAATACCTGAACTTGGAAGCTGAACTGCACAAGCGTGTCATCGGTCAAGATCAAGCAGTTTCAAGCGTTAGCCGTGCTATTCGCCGCAATCAGTCAGGGATTCGCAGTCACAAGCGTCCGATTGGTTCTTTTATGTTCCTAGGACCCACAGGTGTCGGGAAGACCGAATTGGCCAAGGCTTTGGCAGAAGTTCTCTTTGATGACGAATCAGCCCTTATCCGCTTTGATATGAGTGAGTATATGGAGAAATTTGCAGCCAGCCGTCTCAATGGAGCTCCTCCGGGTTATGTGGGTTATGAAGAAGGTGGGGAGTTGACCGAGAAGGTTCGCAACAAACCATATTCCGTTCTCCTTTTTGACGAGGTAGAGAAGGCCCACCCAGATATCTTTAATGTGCTCTTGCAGGTCTTGGATGATGGTGTCTTGACCGATAGCAAGGGCCGCAAGGTTGACTTTTCAAATACCATTATCATCATGACGTCAAACCTTGGTGCGACAGCCCTTCGGGATGACAAGACCGTCGGTTTTGGAGCTAAGGATATTCGTTTTGACCAGGAAAATATGGAAAAACGCATGTTTGAAGAGCTGAAAAAGGCTTATAGACCTGAGTTTATCAACCGTATTGATGAAAAGGTGGTCTTCCATAGCCTGTCTAGTGACCATATGCAGGAAGTGGTGAAGATTATGGTCAAACCTTTAGTGGCAAGTTTGGCTGAAAAAGGCATTGACTTGAAATTACAAGCTTCTGCACTGAAATTGTTGGCAAATCAAGGATATGACCCAGAGATGGGAGCTCGTCCACTTCGCAGAACCCTGCAAACAGAAGTGGAAGACAAGTTGGCAGAACTTCTTCTTAAGGGAGATTTGGTGGCAGGCAGCACACTTAAGATTGGTGTCAAAGCAGGCCAATTGAAATTTGATATTGCATAAAAATGGAGAATCAGGAGTAATCTTGATTCTCTTTTGCCAAATTTCAAGTTCAAGTTAGCCATGAAGAAGTCTTCTCTGGGTGATTTGTAGTTCAAGCATTTTTTAGGATAGTTATTAATCCAATTTTCGATGAATGCGACTTCTTTGGGAGTCGTTTTCTTAGTTCCCTTAGGTAACCATCTCCGAATGAGCCTGTT
>NZ_VMLS01000048.1:0-32663 GCF_013276805.1 Streptococcus sp. 1449 | reverse complement strand
ACATGCCCGTCGTACCAAAAATAGCCCTTCGGAAAAAATCCGAGGGGCTAGAAACGTTGTTAAATCAACGGCCGAACTTTTGAATTTCAAGGTTCGGGATAAAATAGTTTACTGAACTACTTTATTTTTTCAAGTTGTAGAATGATTTCAATCCACGGTATTCTGCTACTTCACCAAGTTGGTCTTCGATGCGAAGCAATTGGTTGTATTTAGCGATACGGTCTGTACGTGAAAGTGAACCAGTCTTGATTTGTCCTGCGTTAGTTGCAACTGCGATGTCAGCGATTGTTGAATCTTCAGTTTCACCTGAACGGTGTGATACAACGGCAGTGTAACCAGCTTCTTTAGCCATTTCGATAGCTTCAAAAGTTTCAGTAAGAGTACCGATTTGGTTAACTTTGATAAGGATTGAGTTAGCAGCACCTTCTTGGATACCACGTGCAAGGTAGTCAGTGTTTGTTACGAAGAAGTCGTCACCAACAAGTTGTACTTTCTTACCAAGACGTTCAGTAAGAGCTTTCCAACCATCCCAGTCGTTTTCATCCATACCATCTTCAATAGTGATGATTGGGTATTTGTTAACCAATTCTTCAAGGTAGTCGATTTGTTCTGCAGATGTACGAACAGCAGCACCTTCACCTTCAAATTTAGTGTAGTCGTAAACTTTACGTTCTTTATCGTAGAATTCTGATGAAGCACAGTCAAATCCGATAAATACGTCTTTACCTGGTACATATCCAGCAGCTTCAATCGCAGCAAGGATAGTTTCAACACCATCTTCAGTTCCTTCAAAACGAGGAGCAAATCCACCTTCGTCACCTACGGCTGTTTCCAAACCACGAGATTTAAGGATTTTCTTAAGAGCATGGAAGATTTCAGCACCCCAACGAAGAGCTTCTTTGAATGATGGCGCACCAGCAGGTACGATCATGAATTCTTGGAAAGCGATTGGAGCGTCAGAGTGAGAACCACCGTTGATGATGTTCATCATTGGAGTTGGAAGAACTTTAGTGTTGAATCCACCAAGGTAGCTGTAAAGTGGGATTTCAAGGTAGTCAGCAGCAGCACGAGCTACAGCGATAGACACACCAAGGATTGCGTTTGCACCCAATTTACCTTTGTTAGGAGTACCGTCAAGAGCGATCATAGCACGGTCGATAGCTTGTTGATCACGTACATCGTAGCCAATAATAGCTTCAGCAATGATGTTGTTTACGTTGTCAACAGCTTTTTGTGTACCAAGACCACCGTAACGAGATTTGTCACCGTCGCGAAGTTCAACTGCTTCGTGTTCACCAGTAGAAGCTCCTGATGGAACCATACCACGTCCGAAAGCACCTGATTCAGTGTAAACTTCTACTTCAAGTGTTGGGTTACCGCGTGAGTCTAGGACTTCGCGAGCGTAAACATCAGTAATAATTGACATTTTTTACTCTCCTTATGAGTTAAATTTTTTACACCTCTATAATACCTTAAAACCCCTCCTTTTTCAAGAAAAAACGTTATCTTTGTGCAACTTTTCCTTAACTTTATAAAGTAATCGCTTTCTTTTGTCTGTTTTATTCTAACTTTTATGATATACTGTTTTCATGACAGATTTATCAAAACAATTACTTGAACAAGCTCATGGTGGAGCAAAATTAAATCCGGATGAGCAAAGACGCTATCTTGGTACTTTTGAGGAAAGAGTTCTTGGATATGCAGATATTGATACAGCAAATAGCCCTCAGTTAGAAAAAGGATTTTTATCTATTTTAGAAAACCTTCAGGAAAAAGCAGAGCCACTATTTGTGAAGATTTCACCAACTATCGAATTTGACAAGCAAGTTTTCTACTTAAAAGAAGCAAAAGAAACTGATAGTCAAGCTACCATAGTATCTGAAGAGCATATTACTTCTCCCTTCGGTCTGGTTATCCATAGCAATGCACCCGTTCAAGTAGAAGAAAAGGATCTTCGACTTGCTTTTCCAAAACTTTGGGAAGTTAAAAAGGAAGAACCATCCAAAACATCCTTATGGAAAAAATGGTTTGGCTAAATCTTGCGCATAGTTAATAAGTGCCCAATATTGGCAGCCGTGTGCTCCAGATAGAGACTGGCATTTTTCAAACTATCTTCTAAAGGTTCACTTTTCTCCAAAATAGAAAAGACAGCTTGGATATTTTCAAATGGTAGGGGAGGTAAATCTTCAGCAAGACTACCGCAAATAGCAATAACAGGAACTCCGACAGGGGTTCTTTTTGCAACACCTATAGGCGCTTTCCCAGCAAAGCTTTGACTGTCCAGTCTACCTTCTCCAACAATCACCAAGTCAGCATCTGAAACTTTCTTATCAAAGTTGATTAAGTTCAAGCAGGTATCAATTCCCGACACGATATTTTCCTGAGCAAAGGCACACAAACCACCAGCAAGGCCTCCACCAGCTCCTAATCCTTTAATTTGCAATATTGCAGGTGAGACTTTTTCATAAAAGTCTTGGATTGCTTGATCTAGGACTGGAAACATAGTAAGATTTAGGCCTTTTTGCTTGCCAAAAGTGTAAGTCGCACCTTGATGACCACATAAGGGACTCACGACATCTGATAAAATATGAATTTGAACACCTTCAGGAATTTTATAGCGATTTTCTGTTGAAACAGAAGCTAAGTTTAATAAGGATTGACCGGAAGCAGGCAAGACATTTCCGTCCCTATCATAAAATTGATAACCTAAACCAGCAGCAATCCCCAGTCCTCCATCATTACTGGCCGTGCCACCAACACCGATATAAATATCTTTAATCCCTTGAGCAATGAGATGGAGAATCAACTCTCCGATACCACAAGTTTGGATTTGAAGTGGATTTCGTTTCTCTATCGGAATTTTTCCAAGGCCAACCAAGTCAGCTACTTCAAATAGTGCCAGTTTCCCTTTTTGAAAATAGCGCATGGCTTCTTTTTGGCCAAAAGGGCCTGTCACTTGGATCCATTTTTCTTCTAGGTCAAGAGAATGTCGGATAGCATCTACAGTACCTTCTCCCCCATCACCAACAGGGCAGAGGAGATATTCTACATCTGCTATCGATTGTTGGAAACCTCTTTTAATAGCTTCAGCCACCTGTTGAGCAGACAAGCTTTCCTTAAACGAATCTGGTGCAATTACAATCTTCATATTTTCCCTCATTCTAAACAGTCAATCAAAGGTAGAACTTCTAAAAAATCCCTCTTGTCAACATGATTTGGTATTTCTTTTTTGAGTACTTCTTTTGCACAAAAGGCGATTCCTAGTCCCGCTGACTTCAACATCAATAAATCATTGGCCCCATCACCGATTGCAATCGTTCTTTCTTTAGAAAGTTTTAGTTCCTCTCTCCATTGTTCCATAGTCTCTTTTTTAACCTCGGGACTAATAATTTGTCCAACTAATTTCCCTGTTAGAAAGCCACCTTTGACTTCAAGTTGGTTGGCAGAGAAATAGGCAATTCCAAGAGATTTTGCCAATCTTTCAACTATTGGTGTAAAGCCACCGGACACCAGACCAACTAGGATACCATTCTTTTGGAGAATGGAGATGAATTCCTGGGCATTTGGCGATAGATGAATAGTGTTGAAGACTTTATCAAAAACCGAAACAGGAAGACCTTCCAAGAAGGACACTCTGTCTCGTAAACTGCTTTCAAAGTCCAACTCTCCTCGCATTGCCTGACTTGTAAGCTGCGCAATTTCCTCCTCACAAGCTGCCTCTCTTCCCAATAAATCAATCACTTCTTCTAGGATTAAGGTTCCATCCACATCCATAACACACAAGCCTTTTACTTGAGACATCAGTTCTCCTCTCTAAACAGCCTAAAAATCGTATGAAGTCATCATACGATTTTATCTATTAATTAACTAAACTATGGTACAAGTCAAGGTATGACCTGCAGGCTGTATCCCATGAGAAATCACACGCCATAGCTTGTTTTTGTAGGTTTCTCCAAACATCAGGATGGTTTCTATACAAGTCCAATGCTGTTTGGAAAGTCCAATTTAACCAGTAAGGAGATAGATTGTCGAAGCTAAAGCCAGTACCGCTTCCTTCGATTGGATTGAAAGCACGAACGGTATCTCGCAAGCCACCAACTTCATGAACCAATGGCAAGGTTCCGTAACGCATAGCCATCATTTGAGACAAGCCACACGGTTCAAAACGACTTGGCATGAGGAAGAGATCACAAGCGGCGTAGATTTCTTGAGCAAGTTTGACATCAAAAGTGATATTTGCTGATAGCTTGTCTGGGTAAATCTGAGCAAACCATGAGAAAGCTCCTTCAAAGGCTGGATCGCCAGTTCCCAAAAGAACAATCTGAACATCATTTTGCAAGATATGGTGCAGACTTTCGACCACCACATCAAAACCTTTTTGACGTGTCAAACGAGAAACAATTCCCACCAGTGGAACGTCAGCTCTAACTGGCAAGCCAACTCTTTCTTGCAATTTTGCCTTATTTTTGGCTTTTCCAGACAAATCTTCCTGATTGAAATGATAGTCTAAATGAGCATCAGTCTCCGGATTATAAATATCCGTATCAATCCCATTCACGATACCAGAGACCTTGCCAGATTCCATTCGAAGAATCTGATCCAAGTTACATCCGAACTGACTGGTCATAATTTCATGAGCATAACTAGGTGAAACGGTTGAAACACGGTCAGCATAAAGAATACCAGCCTTCATCCAGTTCAGACAGTTGTTCCAGCGAAGGGTGCCATCAGCATAACGCTCAAAGCCAACTCCAAACAAATCCCATAACATTCCTTCTGAAAATTGTCCTTGGAATTCCAAATTATGAATGGTTAAAACAGTTTTAATACCTTGATAGGCTTGAATCCAACGGTATTTTTCCTTTAACAAGAACGGTATCATGGCTGTATGGTAGTCATGAACATGGAGAAGGTCAGGAATGAAGTCAATTCTTTCCATAGCCTCAATGGCAGCCAGTTGGAAGAAAGCGAAACGTTCCCCATCATCAAAATCACCGTAAACATGACCACGGAAGAAATAATATTGGCTGTCAATAAAGTAGAAGGTTACACCGTTTAAGACGGTTTTCTTAATCCCACAATACTGTCTGCGCCAACCAACACTCACCTCAAAATGAAGCACATCTTCAATCTGATTTCCAAATTTAGACTCTACCATGTCATAGTAGGGTAAAATCACTGCAACTTCATGTCCCGCTTTTACCAGTGATTTAGGAAGAGCGCCAATGACGTCTCCCAGACCACCTGTTTTTGAAAAGGGTGCACCCTCTGCTGCTACAAATAAAATTTTCATGAATGAATATCCTCTGTTACTTTGCTACCTTTCTTAACGACAACTGGATGTTCTGCAGTTCCTCGAATCACAACACCAGGCTCAACTTCAACACCCTTGTCCAAGATAGCATATTCGATCTGAGCACCTTCTCCAATAACAACACGAGGGAAGAGTAGGCTATCTTTAACCAAGCTATCCTTATGGACATGAATATTACGTGATAGAACAGAATTAGCCACTTGACCTTCAATGATACTACCAGACGCAAACTGAGAAGTGCTTACTTTAGATGTATTAGCATAATAAGTTGGTTCTTCGTTTTTGACCTTTGTATAAATCTTTTGATTTGGTGAGAAGAGAGAATAGAATTTCTGTGATTCAAGCATATCTTTATTAGCTTGGTAATAAGACTCTACAGAGTGAATATTGGCTAGGTAGCCTGTGTACTCGTAGGCGAAAGCTCCCTCTTTTGCAGCCAAATCACGTAAAACATAACGCAATTTCTCTGGATGTTCTTTTTTAGCTTCTTCTTCCAAGCGTTCAATCAACCACGGTGTATCAACGACAAAGATATCTGTAGACATATTGAACGTTTCAGCTGTTGACTTGCTATCAAAGAGTTTATGAGAAAGAACATGGTCTGTTTCATCCACTTCTAAGATTGCATTTACTTCTGAAATATCTTTCTTAGCTAGTTTTTTATAAACTACAGTGATAGGCCCTTTTGTTGTACTATGTAGATGGAAAACTTGGTTCAAATCAATGTTAATCAAGACATCGCAGTTGAGGGCAACCGTTTGGTTTGATCCAGAGCGTTTTAAATAAGTAAGAAGCTGTTGGTAGTATTCTTTTCCTACTGTGCTACTCTCCACACGAGTATTGTAAATACCTAGATAATAGTGACTGAGAAGGGTTGATAAGCCCCACTCGCGTCCTGAACGGATATGGTCAAAGACTGAGCTGATATTATCCTGCTGGAAAATACCAAAGACACTACGAACACCTGCATTAGCAAGGCTTGAAAGTGGGAAGTCAATCAAGCGATATTTCCCACCAAATGGCAAACTAGCTACTGGACGGTGGTCTGTCAATGTCGCCATATCGTGAAAACCAACTGTGTTTCCTAAAATGGCAGAATATTTATCAATCTTCATCTGTTGCTACCCCCACTACTTCATCATATCCTACAACTTGTACTTCTTCTGTTCCATCAATTTCGACACCGTCAGAAATAATCGCACCTTCACCAATAATGGCACGTTTAATCTTAGCTCCTTGACCAATGATAGCTCCACTCATGATAACTGAATCAACAACTTCTGCCCCTTCGCGAACTTGCGCGCCTGTTGAAAGGATAGAATGTTTAACAGTTCCATCAACGAAACATCCGTCTACAACTAATGAGTCTTCCACATCAGCATTTGCCCCAAGGAAGTTTGGTGGTGAAATTAAGTTTCTTGAGTAAATCTTCCATTGACGGTTACGGCTATCCAAGGCATTTTCTGGAGAAATGTACTCCATGTTCGCTTCCCAAAGTGACTCAATCGTACCGACGTCTTTCCAATAACCACTAAATTCGTAAGCATAAACACTTTCACCTGACTCAAGGTAATTTGGAATGACATTTTTACCAAAGTCTGACATATCTACATTGCTCTTTTCAGCAGCGACTAACATATTACGAAGGCGTTGCCAATCAAAAATGTAGATTCCCATAGAAGCCTTTGTAGATTTAGGTTGAGCTGGTTTTTCTTCAAATTCAACAATACGATTGTTGGCATCAGTATTCATGATACCAAAACGGCTTGCTTCTTTAAGAGGGACGTCTAAAACTGCTACTGTCAAGCTGGCATTATTATCCTTATGAGACTGGAGCATATCATCATAGTCCATTTTGTAGATGTGATCCCCAGACAAAATCAAGACATACTCAGGATTGACACTGTCGATATAGTCGATATTTTGGTAAATAGCGTGACTAGTCCCCTCAAACCAACGATTTCCTTCACTGGCAGAATAAGGTTGGAGAATAGAAACACCAGAATTAATACCATCTAGTCCCCAGCTTGAACCATTCCCAATATGATTGTTGAGAGCAAGTGGCTGGTACTGTGTAATGACTCCAACATTGTGAATCCCTGAGTTGGCACAGTTTGAAAGGGCAAAGTCAATGATACGGTAGCGCCCACCAAATTGCACAGCTGGTTTTGCGATGCTTTGAGTGAGTTTACCGAGACGAGTTCCTTGCCCACCAGCAAGAATCAAAGCTAACATTTCATTCTTCATTTTCTACTCCTTTTTGGTTTTTACTTGTGACGGTTTTTGCAGATTTCAAGCGACGTTTGATTTTCCAGACACTAGCCCCCATAGCCGGTAGGGTAAAGGTTAAGGTCTGCTCATAATCTTTCCATAGTCCTTCTTGCGTTTGAACAGTTTGATTATGTTCTTTCCAAACGCCTCCCCACTCTTCTAACTCAGTATTCCAGACTTCTTCATAAATCCCTGCAACAGGCAGACCGATTGTAAAATCTTTTCGTTCAACAGGTGCCATATTAAAGACGCAGACTAGCATGTCGCCCTTCTTACCCTTACGGATGAAGGAAAGAACACTCTGGTCTCGATTATCCGCATCAATGATTTCAATACCATCATAGCTGGTATCAATTTCCCACAAACAGCGGTTGTCTTTGTAAAACTGGTTTAGCTGAGAAGTGAAATACTTCATCTTAGCATTCATTGGGTCTTCTAGGTTAGACCATTCCAACTGTTCTTCAGATTTCCATTCTAGGAATTGACCATATTCGCTACCCATGAAGAGCAATTTCTTACCAGGGTGACAAATTTGGTAAGTGTAGAGATTGCGCAAACCTGCAAATTGATTGTAACGATCTCCCCACATCTTATGCATCATACTCTTCTTGCCATGAACAACTTCATCGTGTGAGAATGGTAGGAGATAATTCTCCTTGAAGACATACATAAAGCTGAAAGTCACTAGGTTAAAGTCGTATGTACGATAAATCGGATCTTCTTCATAGAAACGGAGAATATCATTCATCCAGCCCATATTCCATTTGTAGTCAAAGCCAAGACCATCTGAATCCTTTGTATCAGTAATCTGAGTAGCTGATGAACTTTCCTCAGCTATCATCATCACATCTGGATGAGCTAGTTTAATGACATCATTCAAGCGTTGAAGGAAATAATATCCTTCATAGTTGAGATTACCGCCATCTTTATTCGGTGTCCATGGGGCATCATCGTAATCTAGATAGAGCATGTTGCTAACCGCATCCACGCGAATACCGTCCAAATGGTAAAAGTCAATCCAAAACTTAATGCTAGAAATCAAGAAGGACTGGACTTCATTCTTCCCAAGGTCGAAATTGAGTGCTCCCCAACCATAGTTATGAGCCTTATTATGGTCTTGGTATTCAAAAGTCGGTGTCCCATCATAATAGGCTAAGGCATCATCGTTGATGGTACAGTGACCTGGTACCCAGTCCACAATAACTCCAATATTATGGGTATGACACTCCTCGACAAAATCTTGAAACTCCTCTGGTCGGCCATAAGCATGCTCTAAAGCGAAGTAACCCATAAGCTGATACCCCCAACTCAAGCCCAAAGGATGGGACATCAAGGGCATAAACTCAATATGAGTATAGTTCATTTCAACGAGATAAGGAATGAGTTCATCCTTGAGCTGGGCAAAACTATAAGGACTGCCATCAGAATTTCTTTTCCATGATCCAGCGTGAACTTCATAGATATTGACAGGACGCTCTTCAAAGCCCCAACGTTTTCTTCGTGCCAGCCAAAGTCCATCCTTCCATTTCTTCTCAGGAAGCTCTGTTAAGATTGCCCCTGTTCCTGGACGATCCTCATACCTGACAGCAAAAGGGTCAATCTTCATCAGTTGATGACCATTTTGACGTGTGACATGATATTTGTAAATATGCCCTTCTTGAGCCATATTGGTAAAGACTTCCCAGACCCCAAAGTCATTTCTTACCATTGGAATCTGATTTTCTACCCAATTGGTAAAATCCCCTACCAAGTGAACTGCCTGAGCATTGGGTGCCCAAACTCGGAAAGTATAGCCAGACTCACCATCTTTTTCTTCCCTATGCGCTCCCAGATAATGCTGGAGGTGAAAATTCTCACCTGTCATAAAGGTGCGCAATGCTTCTCTTCTATCCATATACTCCCTTTCTGCTGTAAGCGTTTTCTATGTTTTTATTATACTACTTTTTTAGAGAAGATTCAAGTAAATTACTATACTTCTTTAAAATTATTTTGAAAATCTACAAAAAGTTAACTTAGTTGTTCAATTGTAAATTAATATTTTTTCAAAAAAATTGCGAAAATGCATTTCTTTTTCTACTACAATACCAAAAAGTTCGTATTTTTTCTATGATTATTATTATTTTATAGCAAAAAAATAAAACCAGGAAAACAATTTCCTGATTTTACACGTTTGATGAAAATATATATCAAATTTTCTATACGAGTGAGTTATCAACTAAGTTCTTTCTATTCGTTCACTTCCAATGATCTGTTAGAATAGCGAGATAGATGGTCTTTATAAAACACTCAAGACAGCTAGACTAATATCATCTAACACATTGTCTTCTTTTGAGCGACTGTTGGTTACCAACATAGCTAAATTTCCTGCATTTTCAAATGGATAGGGTTCTGATTTAGCATTCACAACCACCAAGAGGTGTTCTTTCCCATGAACTTCATAGATAAGGCAGCCGCTATGTTCAATTGCAGAATGCACAAAGACATGATGGTAAATTTCATCATAGCTAGAGTAAGAAAAGGCACCAGTTTTTGTCTTCAATCGGATGACTTGACGGATAAACTCAATACTGTCTTGACGCTCATTAATCAAGTTCCAGTTCACTTGGTTCACACTGTCAGGAGCATTATAGCTATTCATCGCACGCTCTCTATCATCATGGGTCAACTCACCATTTTCACCAGTCGCAACCAGTTTGGTACGACCAAATTCTTGACCGATTTCCATAAAGGCCATCCCCTGCATGAGCAGATTCATGGCTGTGGCTGTCTCGACCTTGCGCATGATTTGCTCTGAACTTTGGTCTGGATGAAGGGTTGCCAATAAATCGTGAAGATTGTAATTGTCATGGGCTTCTACATAGTTAAGCACCTGATTTGGATGTGTATAGCTTCCTAATTCACGACTTCCTAGGATTGCTTTAGCAAGAATTGGCTCTGTCGCAGCACCACTGACAAAACCTGACTTGATAGCACCATAAACTTCTCCCCCTTTGACAGCATCGCGCTGATTGTCATTAAAGAAACCAATATTTGGCATCTGGTAGGCATTGTCCTTCTTGGCCTTATCATAAGGGGCAAGACCTGTTCCCATATCCCATCCTTCTCCATAGAGGATAATGTTAGGGTCGATTTCATCTAAGCTTTGACGAATCATCTGCATAGTCTTGACATCATGAATCCCCATTAAGTCAAAACGGAAGCCGTCAATATTGTATTCCTGAACCCAGTATAGAAGAGAATCAATCATATACTTGCGGAACATTTCGTGTTCACTGGCTGTTTCATTTCCAACGCCTGTTCCATTCTGGAAGGTACCGTCTGGATTCATACGATAATAGTAATCAGGGACAGTTGTTTGGAAAGGTGCATCAACAACTGAGAAGGTATGGTTATAGACCACATCCATAATAACACCAATACCCGCATCGTGGTAAGCTTGAACCATGGTCTTCAAATCACGAATAACCTGAGCTGGGTCGTCTGGATTAGTTGAAAAACTAGTTTCTGGCGCGTTATAGTTTTGTGGGTCATAACCCCAGTTGTAGGTTACATTCCCATCCTCATCGTATTCTTTGTGACGGTCTGCAATTGGTTGCAACTGAACATAATTGTAGCCCAGCTTCTTGATGTAATCAAAAGCAGTTGCTTGGCCGTACTGGTTAACTGTTCCAGTCTGTGCAGCACCTAAGAAAGTTCCTCGAAGATGTTCATCCACACCTGAGGTCGGTGATTTGGTCAAATCACGAATGTGCATTTCACAAATAACTGCCTTACATGGATTTGCCAAGCGCCAAGTAGCCTCTGAACCGTGCTTGACCTCGAAGTTTGCAACTTGCTTTTCTTCATGGCTCAGGATAGCTGAACGTTTGCCATCAGGACTGGTCGCGATGGTATAGGGATCGCGTGTCACTGTTTGGTGGTGAGGGAATTGGACTTGATACTGATAAGCCTTACCAGTCAAATCTTCCTCAACATCCAAACTCCAGACACCGATTGTATTGTCCTTGTGATTATAAGAGTAGCTATTGCCTCTCTCCATCTCAAAGGTCTTCCAAACAGGAGCATCATTAGCAGCTGATTCATAAACGACAACCTGCACTTCTGTCGCTGTTGGAGCCCAGAGAGCAAAACGAGCCTGATTGTCCTCTACACGGCAACCCAATTCCCCTTGGTAGCCCCAGTGGTGGTCGAAACTAGCGCTATTGATAGCCTTGTCAAAAGCAAAAGGATTTTGATTTTTATAGAAAGGACTTGCAATTGCAGGATTTTCAGAATAATAAATTCTATCATCGCCTTCCAAAATCCAGACCTCTGTTAAGAGGGGATAGTGATTAAAACGGATAGCATATTCTTTACTAGTTTGGCCTGTGTGAACCACAAAATTCAAGCTTTCTAAGGGATGAGCACTTGGGTGTTCAAAGCTAAATAAGGCTCCAAAATAATCTTCTTGGTAAGTTAGTAAATCAATTCGTTGATCCTTACTCTTTACAAAAGAGCAAGTGTCGTATTCACCATTCTTGCGATGGTAATGAATGCGCATAGGGTAGTTATACATTTTTATTTTTCCTTTTTACTTTTTAATTCGTTTCTATTTCACTAATAAATTCTTGACTAATCTCGTCTCGATTGACAAAAAATTCGATGTGATGATGGCAGACTTGAAGTTCAACTGGGGTATCTCCTCCATATTCCCCATCTAGGTTCAGCATAAATGGTTCTTGGTCATCTAAAACTTCTAAACGTAGTTTGCTAGTTTTAAGGTATTCGATATTGACGTCTGAGACATGCTGACCACCATTAATGGCCTGTATCAATAAGCCCAACATATCAAATAGCTTGTCTGTCTTGACCAAAATCAGAGTAAAATTACCATCGTCTAACTTGGTATCAGGCGCTAACTGCTCAAACCCTCCAATGGAATTGGTCAAGGCAACAAAAATCAAGGACACCTCTCCTTCAAAGACCCCCTGATCGTGTGTGATTCTCACTGGACGAACCTTGGTCTTAGGAAACATTTCAATGCCTTTAGCAACATAGGCAAAATAACCAAGACGCGTCTTGACTTCACTTGGAACACTGTAAGTCAATTCGGTTAAGGTTCCAGCAGCGGCAATATTAATAAAATATTTGTCGCCAAAAGCTCGTCCAATATCCATATGAATGGTCTCATTTTTAGCAATAATATGAGCAGCCGCAACAGGATCACCCATTGGAATTTTTAGGGCACGCGCATAATCATTAGTCGTACCTGTTGGGATGATAGCAAGCCGAGGTCTCTTATCGAGCGAGGCAACCCCATTGACTACCTCATTAATTGTTCCATCACCACCTGCAGCAATAATCAAATCAAAACCAGCTTTGGCTGCTCTCTCAGCTTCTTTTTGTGCCGAAAGAGGTTCTGGAGTCGTTTGAAAGGCACTGGTTTCATAGCCAATATTTTCCAAAACATCCAGCACTTCTGCTATATTTTTCTTGATAATTTCCTGCCCTGAGGTTGGGTTATAAATTAAACGCGCACGTTTTCTTTCTTCTGTCATTGTTACAAACTTTCTAGCCAAGCTTCATCTCGAACTTCGATAGCAAGTTCTTGCGCCTTTTGAAGTTTACTTCCAGCATCTGCTCCTGCCACGACGAGGTCGGTCTTTTTAGACACACTGCCTGTCACTTTGGCCCCCAGACTTTCGAGTTTACTTTTAGCTTCTGAGCGCTTGAGCCGTTCCAATTTTCCAGTCAATACCACTGTCAAACCTGACAAGGCTGCATCCGCTACTACAGTTTGACCTTTATAATCCAGATTGACCCCAGCTTCTTTCAATTCTCTGAGGAGAATTTCAGAGCCTTCTGTCGCAAAATAAGTCTGGAGACTCTTGGCAATCACACCACCCAGACTCTCAATACTAGCCACTTCCTCTGGATCTGCCTGAGCCAGATTTTCAATTGAGTGGAAATGTTGAAGTAAAAGCTGACTGGCCTTGTTTCCGACATGGCGAATTCCCAAACCAAATAAGAGCTTCTCGGCAGAATTTTCCTTAGATGCTTGGATAGCCTGATACAGTTTAGCAGCGGACTTTTCCTTGATCCCCTCTAAAAGGAGGAAATCTTCTTCTTGCAAACGATAAATATCCGCCACATCCTTGACTAAATTAGCAGCAAAGAGTTTCTCAACAATAGATGGACCAAGGCCTGTAATATTCATAGCATCACGAGAAGCAAAGTGAATCAAGCCTTCCATGATTTGAGCAGGGCAACGCGGATTGATACAACGCAGGGCCACTTCATCTTCAAAGTGCAGCAAGTCAGAGTTACAACTTGGACAGTTTGTAGGGATATCCAGTTTCTCTTCAGAAACCCGTTTGGACTCTACTACACGTAAAACGGCAGGGATAATATCTCCAGCCTTATAAACGATAACCGTATCATCTTTTCGGATATCTTTTTCAGCAATATAATCCACATTGTGCAGAGTCGCACGGCTAACAGTTGTACCAGCTAGTTGTACTGGTGTTAGATTCGCAGTTGGGGTTACAACACCCGTACGGCCAACTGTCCAATCAACTGATAAGAGTTGAGCTTCTTTTTCTTCAGCTGGGAACTTGTAGGCTACTGCCCACTTTGGAGCTTTAACGGTAAAGCCAAGTTCTTCTTGGCCTGCTAGGTCGTTGACCTTGATTACCACTCCATCAATATCGTAAGGCAGATTTTCTCGTTCTTGTCCAACTTCTTGGATAAAATTCCAGATTTCATCCATGCTTTCAGCCAGAATTCGCTTAGGATTAACCACAAAACCTAGTTGTTCTAGGTGCTTCAAAACCTTTTCTTGACTATCACGAGTTGACGGGCTGGCTTCTTGATAGAGGAAGGTAGCAAGATTGCGCTTGGCAACTACTGCTGTATCCAACTGACGCAGAGTTCCTGCTGCCGCATTACGAGGATTAGCAAATTCAGGCTCTCCATTTTCTTGGCGCGCTTGGTTAACTTGGTCAAAGGAAGCGCGTGGCATGTAACATTCCCCACGAACTGTGATATCTAGTTCTTCTGGCAAAGTCAAAGGAATGTCCTTAACACGTTTGAGATTTTCTGTGATATTTTCTCCAATAGAACCGTCTCCACGTGTTGCACCAACAACTAAAATCCCCTTTTCATAAGTCAGCGAGATAGATAAGCCATCGATTTTCAGCTCACAAATATAGGTCGGATGAGCCACTTCCTTACGAACACGCGCATCAAAAGCTTCAAGCTCCTCACGTGAAAAAGCATCCTGCAAACTATAAAGAGGATACTGATGACTGTATTTTTCAAAACCATCTAAAATCTTGCCACCAACACGATGGGTCGGACTGTCTGCTAGCACTTGATCTGGATAGGCAGTTTCTAACTCAACCAACTCTCGGTAAAGGCGATCATACTCACTGTCTGAAACCGAGGGATTATCGCTGGTATAGTACTCAGCCGCATAGCGATTGAGCAAGGCGACTAACTCATTCATTCTTTTATTCATAAAACCATTTTACCATAAAACAAGCCCTCCTCACAAACGAGAAGGGCGGAAAAAACACTTAGTTTGGAATTATTTTTAAAACTCAAGCAACCTTATATAAATTTTTCAAAATGAGTTCGAACATAAATAAACGATATACAAGACAAGATGATAACACCACTTCCAATTATCAGGAAAGAAGAGAGATGTACACTTGGCAGGACTGTCATAAATCCTTTTGCAATAGGCATAAATAGAATAGCTAAGGTAAAAATTGTACTTAGTACTCTCCCAAGAAATTCGCTCTCAACCTTGGTTTGTACTTGAGTAAAAAAGTGAATATTAAAAATCGTCATAAACAATTCACAAACTAAATTTCCAGAAAAGGAAAGAAAAGTTGGCAGTGGTAATCCCATCATAAAAACTCCGACACCTGTCAAAGCCAGTAAAATCAAAAGATTATAAACATTAGCTTTAATTTTACTAGCTAGAAGAGCCCCAATGATGGAACCAATAGCCCCCATAGTTAAAATACTTGCATAGGCTCCTTCTGACCCGTAAAGCTGATTCGAAAAGGGAAGTAGAAATTCAAAAGCGGCAAAAAAGAAATTAACACTGGAAGCTACCAGCAAAAGGAAAAAAATTTCTTGCTGATGCCAGATATAGTGTAACCCATCCTTGATATCCGCAAACATATCTCTCCCAGTAAAAGGTTTCTTATCTTGAACCATTGGTTCTTCTTTTGGAAGTAAGGCCACTAGAACAAATGCTATGAAAAAAGTCAGCGAGTCTAGCAATAGCGTCATATGGAGACTTGCAAACTGTAAAACAAGGAAGGAAAGAACAGGAGAACTAACACCTACAATCTGCAAAACCAGCTCTAAGCGAGAGTTATAGATCACAATCTCATCTTTCTCCACCACTTCAGTTATGATAGCTTTATTGGCTGTACGAGAAAATGCAAAAGCAATCGCCTGAACAATATTGGCAACAATCAAAGCTCCAATCATCCAGCTGTCATTTCTTATAAAAGAAATAGCCAGACAAAGAATCCCACAAACAAGGTCCGTCGTCATTAAAATCTTACGACGAGAAAAACGGTCTGAAATGACTCCGCCAAATGGGTTGACGAGAATGGATGTGACGAGTTCAGAAATCTGATACATTCCTAAAACTGTCTGTCCGATAGTTCCCATGGAAGCCAACCAGACACTATTGCCATAATCATAGAGCATATTCCCTATCCTGTTAACAGCTCCACGGCTAATCAACTGTACTGCATAGCGATTCATATAAAAACTCCTCTCAAATTTTGAAACTATTGTATCAAAACCGAAAGGAGCTTTTTATTTTTTCCCTTATTTGGGAAAATTAATCTTTGACAAATTTTTCGTAGTGTTCCTGATAGTAGGCTACTTGCTCTGGAAGACCTAGCACATCAAAAATATGCATGGCCTCTTGCATTTGGCTACAACCTTCTTTACACTTTCCTTTTTGATATAAGGCAAAACCTTTTAAATAATGGAAAACATTACGCTCATAAAGCTTAATACCTTTACCAATAATCTTCTCTGTATAAGTCTCGAAATAGCTTGCATTGTCAAAAGAAAGATGCTCTAAACAATGCTGGTAACAATTGAGGGCCAAAATCAACACTAATCTCTTATGGCGACCAATCTCTTGGTAAAATTCCTCCCTCTCCATGACTTCTCTACCAATCCGAGTGACATAGTCCACATCGTAGAAACTATAGAGGTTCCCGAAAAGAATCAACTCATACATGGTCCATTCTTCTGTTTTGAAGAGATAATCTGCTACCTTATCCAAATCATCCTGCTTCATATCATAACTCGAATCTCTTTGACAAATCAGACCCTGTAACAAAATCCAGTTCAGCTCAAAATAAAGGGGAGTCGTCGAACTCTTAGCCTTTTCAAGTTGTTCTTCTTGAAGCTTTTGAAAACCTGCAATATCATTTGAGTAGTAAAGTGGGATAATCTGTGCCATCATAGCAACATGTTCATGATTTTGAAAATCCCTAGCCTTGTCCATGAAATTTTCAATGGTCACATGAATATTATCCAAAATTTCAAAAAAACGTGAGATTGCTAGGTCAGATTCCCCAAGCTCAAAGCGAGATAACTGAGAGGTTGAACAGGACTCGCCTGCTGCTTCCTTTAAAGAATAATTTCCACTTGTTCGAAATTCACGAAATACTTTTCCAAGATGTTCCATCTTTACACCTGCTCTGATAATTCTTCCCATTCAAGCATAGCTTCTTCCTGACGATGGCTGATTTTGTCCAGCTCTGCCTGCAATTCCATCAGTTTGTCGGCATCGTTTGTTTCCAACATTTGTTCAGAAATGGCTTGACTTTGACTTTCTAACTCTTCAATTTCAGCTTCTAGACTTTCTATTTGTCGCATGAGCTTACGAACTTCTTTTTGACTTTCTTTCTGAGCTTGATAGTCATTAACTGGGCTTGCTTCTGTTGCTTGATTGCTGGTTGAAGCTTCCTCAGTTTGAATCATTTCTACTTCTGATTTCTTCTCAACATAGTAATCGTAATCTCCAAGATAGAGAGTTGATCCATTCTCTGACAATTCCAGTACATGAGTTGCCACACGATTGATAAAGTAACGGTCGTGGCTGACGAATAGAAGAGTTCCATCAAAGTCAATCAAGACATTTTCTAGCACTTCCTTGCTATCAATATCCAAGTGGTTAGTTGGCTCATCCAGAATCAAGAAGTTGTTGTTCTCCATAGACAGTTTAGCTAAAAGTAAGCGAGCTTTTTCGCCACCAGACAGCATGCCGACTGATTTTTTGACATCATCTCCAGAAAAAAGGAAAGCACCTAGGCGGTTACGGATTTCAACTTCCGGTGTCAATTTGAAATCATTCCAAAGTTCATCCAGTACAGTATTACTTGGTGTCAGCTTGCTTTGAGTCTGATCATAGTAACCAACCTCAACATTAGCGCCAAAGCGTTTTTCACCCTTGATAAACGGAATCTGATCCACGATAGATTTGATAAAGGTTGACTTGCCAATACCATTGGGACCAACGATGGCAACAGCATTCATCTTACGAAGGTCTAGGTTAATCGGTTGTGACAGGACTTCCCCATCATAGCCAATAGCCGCATTTTCAACAGTCAAAACAACATTGCCCGACGTTTTTTCAGACTGGAAGGTCATATTGGCTGATTTCTTACCCGCTTCAGGCTTGTCCAAACGTTCCATTTTTTCCAGTTGTTTGCGGCGAGATTGGGCACGTTTGGTCGTCGAAGCACGGACTAAATTGCGATTGACAAAATCTTCCAGAGCAGCAATTTCCTTCTGTTGCTTTTCATAGTTTTTTGCCTCAGTAGCTAGTTTTTGCTCCTTCAACTCAACAAAACGAGAGTAATTCCCCACATAGCGATCCAAGGAATGCTTGGTCAAATCTAGCGTAATTGTCGCAACCTTGTCTAAGAAATAACGGTCGTGGCTGACAATAATGAGGGCACCGCTATAGTTTACCAAGTAATTCTCTAGCCAGGCAATGGTTTCAATATCCAAGTGGTTGGTTGGTTCGTCCAATACCAAAAGATTGGGCTTTTCAAGTAGCATTTTGGCTAGAGCCAGACGGGTGTTTTGACCACCAGAAAGCTCAGCAATTTTCATCTGCCACATAGATTCGTCAAACTTGAATCCATTTAAAATCGCTCGTATATCAGCTTCATAGGTAAAGCCACCTGCTTGGCGAAAATTCTCAGATAAGCGGTCGTAATCTGACATCAGTTTATCCAAATCAGCACCAGACTTTTCTCCCATCTCCAACTCCATCTGACGCAGTTGTTTCTCAGTCCGACGCAAATCATCAAAGACATGAAGCATTTCATCGTAGATAGTGTTCTCAGATTCAAAACGGCTATCTTGGGCTAGGTAAGACAGAGAAATATCTTTTTTCTTATTGATTTCTCCGCTAGTTGGCTCCTCTTCTCCAACTAAAATCTTCAAAAGAGTAGACTTACCTGCACCATTTTTCCCAACAAGGGCAATCCGATCTCGCTCATCAACCTGCAGGTTGATATTATCAAAAAGAACCTCTCCTGCAAAAGAACGTTCAATTTTATTAGCTTGTAAAATAATCATACAAACAGTATAGCATGTTTCCCTAAGGCATTCAAGATAATGGTAAGTATTTTAGCGAAGAATTTGTAACATAAAATAAATTATGTAAAATTTGTATTGGATTCCTTCGCTATCTTGTTGGATTTTCTAACAAGATAATCTTGCTTCAAATAGTTATCGCACAATTCTATTATTTAATTCTTTTCCATTATATACGTACGTATAGCAGATTGAAATAAGATGAGAACAAATCGATTGAGGAAGTAAAATTAATTTCTATAAATGTTTTAGAAATTGTTTCGTACTATTTTAGATTCAGTCTACTATATATACAATATTTTCGGAACATTCAACTTTTTAACTCTATTTATTACTAGATTTCATAATTAAAAAGCCTACCGACCAAGCTAGAAAGCTTGATACAATAGGCTTTTTAAAGACTGATTATTTAACAGCGTCTTTAAGAGCTTTACCAGCTTTGAATGCTGGAACTTTAGAAGCTGCAATTGTCATTTCTTTACCAGTTTGTGGGTTGCGACCTTTACGTTCTGCACGCTCACGAACTTCAAAGTTACCAAAACCGATCAATTGAACTTTTTCACCAGCTGCAAGATAGTCAGCTACTGCTGCAAATACAGCTTCAACTGCTGCTGCTGAGTCTTTCTTAGTCAATTCTGTAGCTTCTGCTACTTTAGCGATCAAATCTTGTTTGTTTGCCATGTTAACGATTCCTCCAAATAATTTCTAATTAACAAATATAATCATATCCTAAAATCCCTTTTAGGTCAAGTTAAAAACGCTATTTCTTCCCATTTTATTTATTTTTTAGGAATTTTTTAGGAATGGTAACGTACCAAAATAGCCCACGCATTCTCACCCGTGTGAGTTTGAATAATGGAACCTGTTTCTAAAACAGAAATTGGCTTTTCAACATAAGCTTGTAAGCTTTCTTTCATCTCTTTTGCCCAATCAGCACTACCAGAATATGAAATTCCAATCTCTGCTACAGAACGTTCAGAGAGAGATGTTGTCAACTCATCTAACCATTTTTTAAAGGTTTTAGTTCCACGACCTTTAACCATTGGCTGCAATTCATGGTCTTTCATTTGCATGACAACACGGATATTGAGAAGGGAGCTCAACAATCCAGTTACACGGCCAATTCGTCCACCTTTGACAAGATTTTCCAAAGTTGAAACGCCAATATAAAGTTCTGTGTTGTTTTTAACCTCTTCTACATGAGATAAAATTGTCTCCATGTCTTTGCCTTCTTGTGCTAATTTAGCAGCTTCGACAACTTGGAATTTCAAGGCTTGGTCAGTGAAGGAACTATCGATAACTGTCACATCGGCAGTAGATAAACTAGCACCTTGGCGCGCTGCTTCTACAGTCCCCGAAAGAGCATGGGACATATGAATAGCAAGAATCTGGCTACCATCCTTGCATAGGTTTTCAAACACTTCAGCAAAGACACCTACAGGCGGCTGGCTTGTTTTCGGAAGATTCTTAGCTTCTTGCATCAAGTGAAGAAATTTACCTTCTTCTTTCAAATCAGCATCAGAATAAACAACATTATCAATCATTACAGATAATGGAACAATTGTAATATCTAATTGCTTTACTAGTTCAGGTTCAATAGTAACAGATGAATCGGTTACAATCTTAATTTTTGTCATAGTATCAATCTTTCTATTTTAGGATTCAGATTGGTTTCCTTGCTTCTAATTATATCAAAAAAAAGATTAAAAATCCTAATGGAGTCAATCAAATTTTCTGTAAAATTTGATATAATCAACTTATAAGAAAAGAGGTGTCCTATGATTAAAAAAATTTACCCCATTTTTACCATTTTACTAGGTGCTGCTATTTATGCTTTTGGACTGACTTATTTTGTAGTTCCCCATCATCTCTTTGAAGGAGGGGCGACAGGCATTACCCTCATCACCTTTTATCTTTTTAAAATCCCTGTTTCCCTCATGAACCTGCTGATTAATATTCCCCTTTTCATCCTAGCTTGGAAGATTTTTGGAGCCAAATCCCTCTATTCTAGTTTACTAGGAACCTTAGCTTTGTCCGCCTGGTTAGCTTTTTTTGAGCATATTCCCCTTCATATTGATCTTCAAGGTGATTTACTAATCACAGCCCTTATAGCGGGAATCCTATTAGGAATTGGCCTTGGAATTATTTTTAATGCTGGAGGTACAACTGGCGGAACTGATATTCTAGCTCGTATTCTCAACAAATACACTCATATATCCATAGGAAAACTGCTCTTTATCTTAGATTTTTGTATTCTCATGTTGATTCTCCTAATCTTCAAGGATTTGAGATTGGTTTCCTACACGCTTTTGTTTGATTTTATTGTTTCTCGTGTTATTGATTTGATTGGTGAAGGAGGATATGCCGGCAAAGGCTTTATGATTATCACAAAACGTCCTGACCAACTTGCTAAGGCAATTAATGATGACCTCGGAAGAGGTGTTACTTTTATTTCTGGTCAAGGCTACTATAGTAAAGAAAATTTGAAAATCATCTACTGTATTGTCGGTAGAAATGAGATTGTGAAAATGAAAGAAATGATTCATCGAATCGATCCTCAAGCCTTTATAACCATTACAGAAGCCCATGAAATCCTAGGAGAAGGATTCACCTTTGAAAAAGAATAAAAAGAGGTAGTGTAGTGATCTCAAAAGTTAGACTAAATCATCTATCTTTTGGGTTACAGACAACCTCTTTTTTGTTTTATTTACTCAAGCTCTTAAGACCAATTCCGAGTTACTTCTTCATCAGCCTTTAACTGATCCACTAATTGGTCAACTGAGTCAAATTTGGTCATATCTCGAATGCGATCAAGCCAATAAACCATGACGGTTTCCCCATAAATATCTTGATTAAAATCAAAAATATTGACTTCAAAACGTGCTTCTTCTCCATCAAAGGTCACATTTTTCCCGACACTAGCCATAGCACGATACTTCTGTCTTTGAATCTCAACATCAACGACATAAACGCCATCTGCTGGCATATAAGTACGGTCTAAAAGCACTAAATTCGCTGTCGGATAGCCAATTGTACGACCACGAGCATTACCATGAACCACCATACCTCTTGATGGAAGCGGTGCCCCCAAAAGTTCTCCTGCTTCTTTCACATTTCCATCTAAAATAGCTTGACGGATACGAGTTGAACTAATCTTTCCTTTCTCATCTTCTATAGGTGGAACAATGATAACTTCTCCATCAAAGTAATCCTTTAAATCTTCTGCTGTTTTTTTGTCAGAACCAAATGTATAATCAAAACCTGCAACAATAATTTTGGCATTCATAGCCTTGATATAAGTTGCAAAAAATTCTTCTGCCGTGAGACTAGCGAATTGACTACTAAAATCAAGGAGATATAATTCTTCTACACCTTCGCGCTTTAATTTTCTTTCACGTTCAGCAGGGTTCAAAATATGCAAAAACAAATCTGGATGATAAGGCTCTAAAGCGATCTTTGGAGATTCATTAAAGGTCATAACGACGATAGGCAATAAATCCTTTCTCGCAGCTTTGTTGGCAACACGAAATAATTCTTGATGCCCCTTATGTATGCCATCAAAATAGCCGAGAACAACGACTGAATCAGATGGTGTGCCAATATCTTTTTGGTTTTTTATAGGAATAGTAATAATCATAAAATAATTATATCATAGCGATAGCTATTTCTGGAACAGAAAATCTGAAATGTCGTTTTTTCACCTGAAGTGTAGCTGTTTTCAAAAAGCACTTCACTCTATCGTTGCTTAACTATGAACTTTGCAATATTCTTCTCAAAAACTTGTAGGACATCTTCAAAAGTTTGAAAGGAGTGATTAGACTTGTTCGGTAACCATAAAGTGTCATACTATGCTTATGTATGAAAAAGCAATGCAACTAACTCCTGAGAACTTTAAATTACTAATTGGTGCCGAAAAGGTAGAATTTAGAATCGAGGTACACCTATGGCTGTAAAATTTACAAAATGAGACAACTTGGGCAAAATGTTTGAAGAATTTCCTAAACTCCCTGATTTGAAGCAAGTCACTTTCCCTGATGACAAAGAAAAAGCCAAAGCAGCAAAGAAAAACTAGATGACTGCTTTCCAACAACTCCCATCTAATGTGCTTCAGACTGGGTTATTTTTCTCTCCATCTGTTATCTTGGATTCTCGCTAAAGAATATCTTTTTCCTTATCAGAAGGAACGGCTCAAGCCATTCAGACAAGTGGAGGGATGACAAGCCAATATTTGAAACCAGATACCAGTTCTTATTTCATTTTACTATATTAAAAAGTATGGGTACCAAACAAAAAACAGGCTCTCCGAAAACTCGGAAAGCCTTATTTAATGCTACTTCTAGCTTCCTCGCCTTTACAGTTCAAGGCTCGGGATAAAAAGGTTCACTGAACCTTTTTATTTAGCGATTGGGTAAACAGAAACTTGTTTTTTATCGCGTCCTTTACGTTCAAAGCGTACTACGCCTTCAACTTTAGCGAACAAAGTATCGTCTCCGCCACGACCAACGTTTACACCTGGATAGATGTGTGTACCACGTTGACGGTAAAGGATTGATCCACCTGTTACAGTTTGTCCGTCAGCTGCTTTAGCTCCAAGACGTTTTGCTTGTGAATCACGTCCGTTTGATGTAGAACCTCCACCTTTTTTGTGGGCGAAAAGTTGCAAGTTGTTAAGAGTCATTTTTAACATAATGTTTTCCTCCGTGTTAGTTTTCTGTGATAACTCTGGTTTGGACGAACTCAGACGAGTTCTCCGATAAATTTGCCATACCTAAGAAAAATGATTCAAAGAATAACTGGGTCATTTCTCTCTGGTGTGAAGGAAGATCTTTTGGAATTTCAACCATCAGATAACCACCTTCATCTTCGTTTAATTCTAGGATTGGTTCATAGCCTGCAAATTTCTCAATAGAATTGATAAAGTTAATGGCAAGCGTAGAAACCGATGCACACACGACATCTAAGCCGCATTCGCCACTCTCGGCGTGTCCAGTAATTTCCGCATTCCTCAGCTCGCCATCTTCGGCTCTCTCAAAGACTGCTTGTATCATGTGTTCTCCTTAAAATTAAGCGTTGATTGCGTTGATGACAACTTTAGTATATGGTTGACGGTGACCTTGTTTACGGTGGCTACCTTTTTTAGGTTTGTACTTGTAAGTAACCACTTTCTTTTGTTTTCCTTGTTTTTCAACAGTTCCAACCACAGTAGCTCCAGCAACAAGTGGAGTTCCGACAACAGTGTTTTCACCACCAACAAGAACAACTTCGTTAAAAGTAACTTCTTGACCAGCTTCAACGTTCAATTTTTCAACGTAAACTGCTTGACCAACTTCAACTTTAACTTGTTTTCCGCCAGTTTTGATAATTGCGTATGTGCTCATTATGCACCTCCTATGATTTTTATGGGTTTCCCCGAATTTTTTGTGAAGACTCGCCTAGCATCGTGGGACGAACCACTTAAACTTGAATAATCGAGCAACGATGTTCGTGCGGTTGCACAGGATTGTGCATAGTCAACTCTCTAAGTATAGCATATCTCCTATTTTCTTACAAGTAATAACACCTAAAATCAAGCTTTTTCTTTTACTTTTTTCCGCCACGAGGCAAAAAGCATGCTGATATAAAAAATGCTCATCATAATAGGAACACCAAGAATGGTCTTTTCATGATAGAAAATCGTCAAATAGGCTGAAAAGACAACGCCAAGGATAAAACTACTAAGCAGGCTAACAAATATGAACCCTTCACGCAAAAAAGGAGTGTGCTTAGTTCGGAAATAATTTCCAAAAGCTAGCATTGTTCGTTTGATATTCCCTGTCATAAAGGCATTATTATAAGCAATACCCGAAACCTCACCAAAGGCAGTTGTCACCAGTCCCATACAGAAGGCCAAGGGCGGCACTAGATAGATATTATCTACAGTTTGTGGCACAAAAGCAATAATTATTGATAAGATTACCAAAGGAATCAGTGACAGAATTGGCTTTTTCACAATTCTCAATTTTTCCCTATAAATGGTTAGTAAAAAAACTCCCAGCATAAACGCTATTAAGGTTAAAAGCTTATCCCTAACATCCGAAACATTATTCTGTATTAGCTCTACCGAAAGAAAGACAACATTTCCAGTTTGTCCAGCTACAAGGGTATTCCCGCGAACAATAAAAGTGTAAGCATCCACATATCCAGCACAAAACGTCAAAAAAAGTGCTAACCTTTTAGACTGACGTGATATTTTTCTTATAGGTAATAACCTCATTTTCCCTCCCATTGTATTTTCTCTTAGAAATATTGTACCATTTTCTTTCTAAAAAATCGTAGGCTACCATTTAGATTTTACTATTAGCATAATAATAGACAACTATTTATCCAAAAATAGATAGAGATAACATGTTTGTAAACAAAGCATACGAACCTTTAGTAAAATCATTTCCATGAAACTAGAATAGAGCCCCTCTTAGCAAAAATCATTATTTTAATTTATTTCTAATCACTCCTTGACATAAATAACTCTCACCAATAAAAGACTATGTCTTAAAAAAATGGTATAATAAAATCAATACTTGGGCTTGATGGCTATGCTACTAATAACAATTAGGAGAGAAAATCAGGCACTTGTTAACAACAAGGATTATCCCCTTGAGATGAAAGGAACTTTAGAAATCTTATGATGAACATGCAAAACATGATGCGTCAAGCACAAAAACTTCAAAAACAAATGGAACAAAGCCAGGCCGAACTTGCTGCCATGCAATTTGTTGGCAAATCTGCTCAAGACCTTGTCCAAGCGACCTTAACTGGAGATAAGAAAGTTATCAGCATTGATTTCAATCCAGCTATCGTTGACCCAGAGGACCTTGAAACTCTTTCTGATATGACCGTTCAAGCCATCAACTCTGCTCTTGAACAAATCGATGAAACTACCAAGAAAGAACTGGGTGCTTTCGCTGGGAAATTGCCATTCTAAAAACAAGGAGCTAGAACAATGCTTGTCGATAACAAAGGCTAAGAAAGGTGCAAAAATTATAAAAAACGCATAATAGCAGGTGTCAAAACACTCAATATTATGCGTTTTCTCATGAAAAAATTCTCTTTTCATACTCATTTAAAATCAAAAAGGGAATTTATCGTTTTACGGACATGTATATTACAGATTTCCATAGATCGTATATAGACAGGGTATCATCGCTTGGAAGTTGTCCTTTTTGACACCAACCAGTAATTTAGTTCTCAGGAGTTAATGGAAGTGCTTTTCGTACATAGTTTCATAACTACAGTACAGTATAGTATATCGCTTTATAGTTTTCACTATTGATGAACTGCTTGAGCTGCTGTGATAAGGGTCAACTTGTACACATCATCAGCATTACATCCACGAGAAAGGTCGTTAACTGGCTTGTTCAAACCTTGCAAAACAGGACCTACTGCCGCAAAACCACCAAGACGTTCAGCCATCTTGTAGCCGATATTTCCTGCCTCGATACCTGGGAAGATGAAGACATTTGCTTGACCAGCTACTGTACTTCCAGGAGCTTTCAAAGCTGCAGTTTCAGGAACAAAGGCTGCATCAAATTGCAACTCACCATCAATTTCAAGGTCAGGACGCAAGTCGTGAGCAATTTTAGTTGCTTCTACAACCTTATCGACGCTCTCACCAAACCCTGAACCTTTAGTAGAATAGCTTAGCATAGCAATTTTAGGCTCGATGCCAAACATCTTAGCTGTAATTGCTGAGTTGATCGCAATTTCAGCCAAAGCTTCTGCATCTGGATTGATGTTAATGGCACAGTCTCCAAATAGGTAACGTTCAGAGCCACGAACCATGAGAAAGGCTCCTGAAGTACGAGTCACATTTGGACGAGTTTTGATGATTTGTAGGGCTGGGCGAACTGTTGAAGCAGTTGAGTGAATAGCTCCAGACACCATTCCATCAACCAAGCCCAAGTAAACCAACATAACACCAAAGTAGTTGACATCTTCAACCAAAACCTTGCGTGCATCTTCTTCAGACATTTTGCCCTTGCGACGCTCCACTAGAGCAGCAACCATTTCTTCAAATTGAGGATAATGTTGAGGGTCAATGACTTCATAACCATCCATGATTCCTTCAATTTCGAGATAAATTTTAATTTTTTCAGGATTTCCAAGCAAAACAGGAATCACTTCTGTTTCTTTTACCAAGCGTTTAGTAGCTTGAAGAATACGTGGCTCTTCCCCTTCAGGGAGAACAATACGAGCATTTTTACCAACAAGGTTGGTTTTTAGACTTTCAAAAACTTCCATGAGTTTTCTCCTTTTAGATAATAATTATACTCTGAAACAGTTTTTATAGAGTATTAGTTGATAACTGGGTAATAAGGTTGCTGAAATCATCCGGCAAGGGACTTTCTAACTGCAAATCTTGCTCTAAAAATGGATGATAAAAGGATAGGTAATGGCAATGCAGAGCCTGACGTTGAATGCCATCGTCCAGACTACCACCATACAAATCATCTCCCAACAAAGGGAAACCAATATGAGAAAAATGGACTCGGATTTGGTGAGTTCGACCAGTGTGCAGACGAATATCTACCAAATGAATATTTCCATAAGAAGCGACAATCTTGTAAGAAGTATGGGCATACTTTCCACCTTTAGCCACCCGTCTGGTGATAATAGAGTCTTCATCACGCGCAATCGGAGCAATAATTTCCCCCTCTGCTTCCAAGTGTCCATCTCCTTTAACAAGGGCAAAGTAGCGTTTTTCAATGGACTTTTTCTGCAACTGCTTGTCCAATCGTGCATGGGCATAGCCGTGCTTGGCAAAGAGCATCAAGCCAGAAGTATCCCTATCAAGCCTGGTCACAATGTGAACCTGCTGATTTTCATAGTTTTGCTTGACATAGTAACCCTTAATAAAATTGGCAATGGTATTGGAGTGGTTAACACTAGGAATAGAAGCCACTCCATAGGGTTTATTTAAGACTAGAAAATGGTCATTCTCATAGAGAATATCCAGTGGGCGCTCGATTGCTTCTAGAGTTTCAAAGCCTTCCTCAGCGGGAATGTCAATGGTAACGCGGTCTCCAAGATCCAATAGATACGTTGCATTTTGCGGTTGGTCATTGACCAGAATAGCTCCACCTCGAAACTTAATCTTGGCCAGAAGTCCCTTAGAAACCTCGTGCTTTTTTAAGAAGGTCTTAACCTTGACATGCTCATCTGCGATAAATTCAAACCTCATTCGTCCACCTCGCCGATAAAGGCATCCTTAACGCGGTTCCAGAAACTGGTATGGCTAGGAGTCGCGACAAAGTGAATCTTATGATGATCAATTTGATACTCGATTCGCTCGATACTACGAAAAGAATAGACACTATTGTCAACCGAAATGGTGTGGTAATCATTTCTTGTTGGAATGAGTTCAATCTTATCCTTCTTAGGCACAATAATGGAAGAGCCCAGCGTTCGATAGACACGATTATTGAGGCTGGCAATTTCCGTTAATTGCAAAGCTTCAATGGTAGGATGTAAAACAGCACCACCAAGAGACTTGTTATAGGCAGTACTACCAGTCGGTGTCGAAACTGTTAGCCCGTCTCCACGAAAACGTTCAAAGGGAACACCATTGATGACAATATCTGCCACCATGGTTCGATCAGACCTGCGAATGCTGGCTTCGTTGAGGGCACGAAAAATCTTGACCTCTCCATTTCCAAGAAAAACCTTCACATTTAGAACAGGGTAAGAAACCCTTGCTCCGGTATCTAGCTGCAAATTAGTCACTAGCTTGTCCAACTCAAAATCACGATAATCGGTATAAAAGCCCAGATGTCCTGTATGAAGACCGATAAAGCGTACCTTATCAAGTTGGTATTCGTACTTATGAAAGGCCGACAAGAGCATGCCATCTCCACCAATGGAAATGACAATGTCCGGACTGCTATCATTGAGTATAAACTGATTTCTCTTCAAACGATCTCGCAATTCATACAAAACCCTTTGACTCTGCGGTTTTCTATTAGCTATCAGATCAATTCGTTTACCTGTATTCTTCATCTGTATCGTCACTGTTTCCTACACCGTCATTTAATTTTCTACTCAAGGGATCAAAAAGAGCCTGGGCTTCCTGGATGTCATCACGAATTTCACCCATTTCTTCATCCAACTGATGGGCGATTCTAGCTGTAATTTCCAGTCGCTTCTTAATCTCATCTGGGAAATCCCCTTGGTACTTGTAGTTGAGAGAATGTTCTATCGTTGCCCAAAAATTCATGGCCAAGGTACGAATTTGAATTTCCGCCAAAATGGTCTTGGCTCCATTGATGGTATCAACCGTATATTCTACTACCACGTGATAGGAACGGTAGCCTGATGCTTTTCGATGAGTAATGTAATCTCGCTCCTGTATGATCTGCATATCCTGACGTTTGCGCAAAATCTCCACTACTTCCTTAACGTCATCTACAAACTGAACCATCACACGCAAACCAGCAATATCCTGCAAATCGTTTTCCAAGGTCGCATAAGTAATGCCACGCCGAGCCATTTTTTCTTTGATACTCTCAATTGGCTTGACTCGACCAGTCACAAACTCAATCGGAGAATGTTTATTTTGCTTACGATATTGCTTGCGAATACCACGTAGTTTAATCTTTAACTCACCAACAGCTTGAATGTAAGGATCTAGAAATTCTTCCCATTCTAAGGTCATATATTCTCCCTTGTTCTCATATTATCCGTCAAAAATATCTTTGATTTTTTCTCCAGATTCATATACAATAAATACAATGCTTATTATACCATAAGTGAAAAACGTTTACAAATAGTTATCATCACTTGTAAATAGTTGAGTTTTTACTTATTTTTCGTTAAAATCATTTACACTAATTTCCATCGTTTTTTTAAATCGTATTCATCTTCGTATTCATTTTTACAATCATCTTTGCCCGTATAGTTGAGAAGGTTGCAATTTAATTCTAATAGTTTATAAATAGAAAACCGTGATTACTCACAGTCTTTTAAAAATAAAATAAAAAAACTCCATCAAAACTATTGACATTATGCAACCAAAGTTGTATAATGGATACATAAGGTTAAGGAGGAAACCTTAGACAAGGAAACTAGTAGAAAGGAACATGAAATGTTTAAGTTCAAAAAGAAACCACTCAAAGCAAAAACAAATAAGCTAGTAGTCAAAATAAACTTATTTATAATCAGCTTTGAATGGCACATCGAATTTGGATAGTGAAAAATCACTATCCACCCCTTCGGGGGTGTACTTAAATTATAACAGGAAAAACAATGAAAGTAAATCTTAAAGTTAGAAAAACCACCAAGCGTGAAAAAGTTGAATTTATTATTGGACTTCTTCTACTCCTATTTGCAGTTTGGTATTTTACGAGGTAATATATGTCAGTAGATATTGAAGCTATCCGCTGGCTTTTAGACAACGCCACAGCCTATGCTATTAGCAAAAACTGTGGCATGTCTATTCAGGCCGTGGACAAGTATAAAAATGGTGTATCGGATATTATGAATATGCGTCTAAAACACGCTATCAGCATGATAACATACGCCCAGGAACTTAAAAAGCAGTGATTTCGGTCACTGTTTTTTATTTTTAACAAAACACCGTTTTTGACAATAATACACCACGATTTCCTCTCCATATTCTTCATGTAAACGCTTTTTTGAACAATAGGATTGTGATTTTGCTTTCTAATCGTTCAAAATGTGTGTTTTTGTAAAATAGAAATACAAACTCTAATTTGTTAACGTTAACAAAATTGGCAACCAAGCGCTTTATAAAGCTATTTGTTGATGTCAACAAGTCAATTTTTTCAGACAAACCATTTATTTTGCTACCGACATTAATGTCGGTTGGTTAGATGTTTTCTTGATTCAGACAAACAAAAAACCGCAAGCCTGAGCCTGCGGTGAAAAATTATTCTTTGTCTTTGTTTTTATTTTGATTATTCCCTGTAAACAAACCAATTAGCCCTAATGCAGTAGTTCCAGTTAAGACACTACCTGCAATTTGTTTATCTGTTGCTATTAAGTAAATTCCACCAATAATAACAACGAGGGCGATTAAAAAGCCAAATAACTGTCCCAATTTATGAGAAGCAATATTCCCTGATAAGTATTTATCTTCCATCTCTCTACGATGTTGGCTTTCTGCAATACCATTATCAATAATCTTTTGAGCAGCATCCGGATATAGCTCTTTATATCCTTTGAGAATATCTGGATGAGGTAGGTCACCTTGATAGATTTCCAACTTCTGTAAAACTACTTGACGCTGTTCATGTGGTAAGCGCTCGACTTCATCAACAATATTATTGACTTCAATCAAATCTTTATTCTCGGTATCCAAATTTCATTACCTCTTTCTGAATGCCCATCGTTGATTTCTTGTAATCACTTTTGACTTTCTTCCAGTCTGGGACTGTATCAGCTTTTACTTTCGAAATGTTCTGGTTAAAGCTAAAAACAGGCAATACAATTGCTGTCATACCAAGTAAAAAAGACTTAAAGTATTGAGGTTGTTTTGTATTTTTTAACATCCCAAATTCCTCCTACTCGCTCCATAATATTTTTTTGAATTAACTTGATTATGACATCTTTCTTTAAAAAAGTCAATGTTTCTTACTCTTTTTAACAAAAAAATCCCCACAAGGACGAGTCCTGTGGGGTAGATAAACATTTTAGAAAAGTTTTCCTTTCCTTTTATTTTGTTGTTATAAGCCCGTCAGGCTCAATTTCAAACTCTGGCTTGTCTGCCATTGTTCCGTCTGCATTGAGGTAGTACCATCCTGTTCCGTCTGCGGACTGGATAAAGGCATTTGAAACCATGGCACCTTCTTTACTATCAAGATAATACCAGGTGTCCTTATACTTGACCCATCCTGTCTTCATAGCGCCCTCTACGTCGAAATAATACCACTTCTCAGCGATTTTCTTCCAGCCTGTAGCCATTTCACCTGACTGGTCAAACCAGTACCAATTACCATCTGTGTGCTTCTTCCAGCGGTTCGCAAGCATATAGCCTGAGCCGTCGAAGTAATACCAGGTGCCGTTGACCTTCTCAAACTTGTCTTTTGGATAAGAGCCGTCTGAGTGTACATACCAATAGCCTGTATCGTTCTTCTTCCAACCTGTTTCAATTGTCAAGCCACTTTCAATATCCTGCTTGAACTGTTCACGGCTAATGCCCCATTTGGCAAGATAAGGATACGGGTCAACGTGGTCTGAATGGTTGTCTGGTTGGTTATTGGTACAGTATTCATGTGTTTTGATACCTTCCAAACTGCTTGTATCAAGCGTTTTCGGCAAACCTGCTTCATCTGCTAGATTGCGTAAGAGTTCGATATACAGACGGTAGTCAGCCATGAACTCTTCTGTAGTTGAATGGCTTTCAATCAATTCAACTGCTGCATAGGTCTCAGTATTCCAACCGCCACCAACG
>NZ_VMLS01000047.1:0-22986 GCF_013276805.1 Streptococcus sp. 1449 | reverse complement strand
TTTGAAAGTAGATGAGTATTAAAACATGGTTTTGAGGTTGTAGATAGAACTGACGAAGTCAGTAACCATATATACGGCAAGGCGACGCTGACGTGGTTTGAAGAGATTTTCGAAGAGTAGCAAAATGGAAAAAGGAGTGAGTGAAGTACATCGCCTCCCCACTCCTTTTTCTGTTTTTAGGCTGTTTTTTCAACCTTCAAGATTTTTACATCATAGCTACCAACAGGCGTTTCAATGGTTGCTGTATCACCTGTTTTCTTGCCAATCAAGGCTTGTCCAATTGGGCTTTCATTTGAAACTTTACCTGCAAAGGCATCCGCACCCGCTGAACCTACGATAATATAAACTTCTTCTTCGTCCTCACCAATTTCTTGGATGGTGACTGTTTTACCAATCGCTACTTCGTCCTGGGCAACTGCGTCGCTATTGACGATTTCAGCATAGCGGATTTTTGTTTCTAAGCTAGAGATTTGTCCTTCGACAAAGGCTTGTTCATCCTTAGCTGCTTCGTACTCACTGTTTTCTGAAAGGTCACCGTATGAACGGGCAATCTTAATGCGTTCTACCACTTCTGGTCGACGAACCAATTTCAATTCTTCTAATTCTTTTTCAAGTTTTTCCTTTTCCTCAAGGGTCATAGGATATGTTTTTTCTGCCATTTTTCTCAACTTTCTTCTAATAATATTTTCTAAAGAAAATTATGTGAAGTATCACATAATTTTAGTTTGTTTGGTTTAATTTGCTGTTGACATGTTCAGCGACATTGCGATCGTGGTCTTCTTGATTATTAGCATAGTAGACCTTGCCTTCTGTGACATCTGCTACAAAGTAGAGGTTATCGCTCTTAGTTTGATTGATGCTTGACTCAATCGCATCCAGACTTGGACTATCGACTGGACCAGGCATGAGACCTACATTTTTATAAACATTATAAGGTGAATCAATGTTGGTATCAATCGCAACATCCTCAGCTAAGCTGATATTTTGCCCCAGTTTTCCTTGGGCATACAAGATTGCAATATTACTTTGAAGTGGCATATCACGATTCAAACGATTGTAGAATACACCTGCAATGAGCTTACGATCTTCTGTCTTGGCACCTTCTTTTTCGACCAAGGAAGCAATGGTCAACAACTCATTGACAGTCAAGTTTTTAGATTTGATAGTACTATAGTAAGGAGATAGGTTCTTATCCATAGCAGCTAACATCTCATCAATCAAGCTCTCAACAGTTGTGCTTTCCTTGATAGAATAAGTAGCTGGGAAAAGGTATCCTTCCAAACGATAACGCGCACCACTATCTTTTGCAGGCAAACTTTCCAATAAAGTAGGATATTTGGCTACTGCTTGACTGATAAACGTCTCATCTTGAACTTTTGCTAGGAAAGCATCCGCTGTCAAAGGCTCTTTGAAGTCACCTTGCAATTGACCTACCGCTTGAGCAATCTGATCCAAAGTATAACCTTCTGGAATTGTCAAAGTCGCAAGGACAGGTTCTTGTGGTTCATCTGTTCCACCTTTTTGCAACTCTTTGAGTAAGTCTTCTGTACTCATACTCTTTTGCAAATTGTAGTAACCTGCTTTCAAGTCGGTATAATTTTTATACTTGGCATAAAAGCTAAAAATCAGACCATGCTTTACCAAACCAGCTTTTTCAAGCGTCGTACCGATTTCTTGAACGTTTGAACCTTCTGGAATTCCAACCGTCACATATTGTTTCGATGAAGCATCCACAGGCTGTAAAGATGACTGAACATACTGGTAACCAAAGTAACCACCTGCTGAGAGCAAGGCAAGGAATACAAGGAATGAAATCACAAAGGCTTTCACATGTGACTTCTTCTCTTTCTTAGGCTTAACGGGTTTTGCTCCTTCTCTACGGCTACGACGTGGTGTATCGCTGATGATATCCACTGTTTCTGTAGCAGGCGTAGGTGTTTCTGGACCTGCTTGTTCTGCTTTTTTCTCTGCCGTCTTATAGGAAACAGCTACCCTTGTTGGGGTTTCATTGTATTCTCTTTCAAGTTTCTTAGGTCTAACAGGACCTGGTCCTGGTCTTGAACCACTTTCTTCCGCTGGAGAAGAAGGTACATCTTGACTTGGATGACTTGGATGACTTGGAACACCAGGAGTTTCTCTTTGAAGGTCATCTGCTGGAGAAGCTGGTACATCTTGACTTGGGTGAGTAGGCACGGTAGGAGCTTTTCTCATAATTTCCTCTACCGTTGACAAGGAATCAGCCATGAGTTCTTCAGCTGAAGGTTCATTTGCAGGAGTGCGAACTACTGCCTTATCTTCTTTCAGAACTTCATCATAGCCTTTTACTTTTTCTAAATCTCTCAGAATCTGCTCTTTAAAGCTTAATTTCTCTTCTTCTCTTGACTTTTCACTCAAAAGTTTTTCCTCCTTGTTGACAATCCATAATATTATATCTTAAAAGTCCAAGAAAAGCAACCTATGATACTTTTCCTAGCTTATTTTTTCGTTTCCCAAACCATATCATACCAGGTTTCCCCTGCAAAGGTTGACTGGGACAAGCCTTCATTGACAAATCCGTGCTTTTCATAGTAGGCGATGAGATAGTCATGACAGGTTAGGTTAATGCCATCTCTCTTATCTTCAAGAGCAACTTCTTTCAAGGCTATTAGTAATTTTTGTCCAAGTCCGAGGCCCTGTGCTTCTTTGGCAATAGAAAGACAGGTCACAGAGATATAACCACCAGGCTCATGACTATAGTCTTTTATTTCTTCTGTAAAGGACTGGTCTTGCAGATGGCGGTGTGGTCCAACTGGCCCTTCTATGTACCCCATGATTCTACCTACTTTTTCCGCAACCAGAAAAGAGGTCTGAATTTCTCGCAAATGCGATTCAAAAACAGATCGAGGAATAGCTTCTTCTACCGAGAAATTTTCTAGTTCAATCTCAACGATACGTTCTAAATCTTCTAATCTTGCTTGTCTGATCTTCATTGTACCTCCAGATAATAGGGATTAAACCAAATCATACTAAAACCCTGGCTAGTTTCATAAAGGGAAGTTTCTTCATCAATAAAACCGCTCATTTCAAAATAGGAAAGCAGCTCATCAGGACTCTTCAAACGAATCCCTTTGTAATCCAGCTCAACTGCCACCTCTTTCAAAGCCGCAAGAAGAAGTGTTCCCAATCCTTGTCTCTGATGGTCAGACTCAATGACTAAAGAATCTACTTTTAGACATTGCGGATTGTCTGACTGGGGACTTGATAGAATATAGCCTAAAAGTTGGTTTTCATCCCTAGCTAGAAGAAAGGTATCCGCACACTTACGGATACTTTCTTCTAAGATATGGGAAGGTTGCTGCTTTTCAGCCGGAAAAGACGAAGTTTGAAGTGCCTCTATCTCAGCCAAATCAGACTGACTTGCCTGAATGATCTTAATTGGAATTTCCATGAGAATAACCTATTGAACATTGCTTGTCAAGTTAGACAAGAGTCGTTCAAATGAATATTCATAGGTTTGGATATCTCCTGCTCCCATAAAGACATAGACAGCATTGTCATGGTCAAGGAGTGGTGAAACATTTTCAACAGTGATCACTTGGTGTTTCTTGTTGATTTTATTAGCTAGGTCTTCTACCTTGACATCTCCATGGTCTACCTCACGAGCTGACCCATAAATTTGCGCTAGGTAAACAGCATCTGCTTGGTTTAAAGCGTGGGCAAAGTCATCTAACAAGGCAATGGTTCTTGTAAAGGTATGCGGTTGGAAGACTGCTACAATTTCCTTGCTTGGGTATTTTTGACGAGCCGCATCCAAGGTCGCAATAATTTCTGTTGGATGGTGAGCAAAGTCATCGATAATCACTGTATCATTGACAATTTTCTCAGTGAAACGACGCTTAACACCAGCAAATGTTTTCAAGTGCTCACGCACCAAGTTCAAATCAAATCCTGCTGTGTAAAGAAGACCAATAACGGTTGTCGCATTCATGATATTGTGACGACCAAAGGTTGGGATGTGGAATTGCCCCAAGTCTTGTCCACGGAAATGAACGGTGAAGGTTGAACCAGTCGTAGAACGAAGAAGCTCACTAGCTACAAAGTCATTACCTTCTGCTTCAAAACCATAATAATAAATTGGTGCATCAGACGTAATTTTACGCAATTCTGCATCTTCACCATAGACAAAAAGACCCTTGGTAATTTGTTTAGCATAGTCGTTAAAAGCATTGAAAACATCCTCTAGACTTGTGAAATAGTCTGGATGGTCAAAGTCAATGTTGGTGATAATAGAGTATTCTGGGTGGTAAGGCATGAAATGGCGCTCATATTCGTCAGATTCAAAGACAAAATATTTGGCATTGGCCGAACCACGACCTGTCCCATCCCCAATCAAGAAGCTGGTATCTGTGATGTGAGACAAGACATGAGACAACATACCTGTCGTTGAAGTTTTTCCATGTGCTCCTGCTACTCCCATGCTAACAAAGTCACGCATAAAGCTTCCTAGGAACTCATGGTAACGTTTGTAGCTGATACCATTTTGGTCTGCATAGGCAATTTCGACGTTGTTATCTGGACGAAAGGCATTTCCAGCGATAATTTCCATATCACCGTCTAGATTCTTTTCATCAAAAGGAAGAATGGTAATTCCTGCCTGCTCAAGACCTCGTTGAGTAAAGTAGTACTTTTCAACATCTGAACCCTGTACCTTATGCCCCATTTGGTGCAACATCAAGGCCAAGGCACTCATCCCTGATCCCTTAATCCCGATAAAATGATATGTCTTTGGCATGTTTTCTCCCCTATTCTGTAATTCTGGTCAGATTCAACTCTTGGGCAACCCGACGTTCTTGTTCTGTTTGTTTACTTTTTTTATTGTAGATTTGGCTCTTCTTTAGAAAATCATAGTTGTTTTTCTTTGGAGCAGGTGCTGACACTTCTTCATTCTTGGTAGGGATAGAATGAACTTCCTCCGCTAAGATATAATGAGACTGGGTCAATTTTTGGCTATATCTGACAAATTCACCAGGATTTTCCTTTTGGAAAGGAGTTGTCGGTTGGTTGCCCTGTCTAAGAAGGCCTGATTTAGAATGACGTCTCGCACGGCTGAAATCCTGAGTTAGATAGTTAGCAGAGCGTTTCTTTTTCAAGTCTGCACGCGCTTCTTCACGCGCCACCTCCGCATAGCTCTTTCCTTCTTTTTTTACCCCTAAAGGAGCCTTTTTAGGTTTCTCTACTTGCTTTTCAAGCGGTTTTGCTGGTTTTTCTTCAGCAATAGGAGCCCATTCTAAATAATTTTTATCCCGATACTCACCCTTGATATTACTGATCAGATCAGACTCATCGTACAAGTTCATGACTGGCATTTCAGTCAGCATGACCTCGTCATCTGACACCAATGGAAATCGTTCTTGTTTCATTTTCTATTTCCTTTCAACACTTCATTATAGCGTATTGTCTTGATTTTTCAAGTGCTGGCTTCAGAAATTCCCAAAATTTCTCTAATTTCTGCTAGGGTGAGACTGCCACGTGACTCTGTGCCGTCCAATACTTGTGACACCAGATGTTTCTTTTGTTCTTGGAGTTCCTGAATTTTTTCTTCAATGGTTCCCTTGGTCACCAAGCGATAGACCTCAACCGTTTCTTCCTGACCCATCCGATGGGCACGGCCAATGGCTTGCGCCTCAACAGCAGGATTCCACCAAAGATCGACCAAGATAACCGTATCAGCACCTGTCAGGTTCAGACCGACACCACCAGCCTTGAGGGAAATCAGAAAGGCATCTCTTTCCCCTTGGTTAAAGGCCTTGGTCATGTCTTGTCTTTCCTTGGCTGGGGTTGAACCCGTAATTTTAAAGGAAGTCAAGCCCAAGTCTGGCAGTTCTTGTTCAATTTTCTCCAACATTCCCTTGAACTGCGAGAAAATCAAGACACGGTGTCCGCCGTCTGCCACCTGTACCAGCAGGTCTCGGAGACTATCCAGTTTGCCACTGGCTCCCTGATAATCTTCCATAAAGAGGGCAGGAGTGTCACAGATTTGGCGCAAGCGCATCAGACCAGACAAGATTTCCACACGACTTCGCTGAAATTCCTGATCTGACACTTGAGCCAATCTATCTCTCATCTGTTGCAACTGGGCTAGGTAGATAGCCTTTTGCTGGTCTTCCAGTTCATTCTTATAAACTACTTCAATCAAATCTGGCAATTCAGTCAGCACTTCTTCTTTCTTGCGCCTCATCACGAAAGGCTTGATAAACTGAGCAACGCGCTCAGCTGGTAATTTCATAAATTCTTTCTTGCTTGGCAAAAGTCCTGGCATGACGATTTGGAAAATAGACCACAACTCACCCAGATGGTTTTCAATCGGAGTTCCTGACAAGGCAAAGACAGACGGCACCACAAATTGTCTCAAAGTCTGAGCAATCTTGGTCTGGGCGTTTTTCATGACCTGAGCCTCATCTAAGAAAAGGAAGTCAAAGGCCATCCCCTGATAAAGCTCACTGTCCTGACGGAAGGTAGCATAGCTCGTCACATAGATTTGATGGCTATCAGCAAGAATCTCTTCACGACTAGCTTTCAAACCATGAACAACAGCCACATCCAACTGTGGGGCAAACTTCTGAAATTCATCTGCCCAGTTGTAAATCAAACCTGACGGTGCTAAAATCAAGACCCGACTTTCTTTTGTCACTTGACTGGTCAAAAAAGCAATAGTCTGCAGGGTTTTACCAAGTCCCATATCATCAGCCAAAATTCCACCAAAACCATAGTGATGGAGCATTTGCAGCCAGCCGATTCCCTTTTCCTGATAATCTCGCAAATCGGCCTGAACCTGAGTTGCTTGTCTAGGGAAGTCCTCTGGATGCGTCAAATCCTGGGCCAGATTCTGGAATTCTTGTGAAAAAGAAACACGGTCTCGCCCTTCAAAGAGATGAGCTAAACTGTAGGCCAAAGATTTCCGAGCCTGCAAGGTCCCATCTTTTAATTCAAACTGCCCCAGTTCCTGTAGATTTTGGCGAATTTTCTTGGTTTCTTCATCGAAAAAGTAGACTCGATTGGACGAATCAATGTAAAAATCTTGATTGGCAACCAAGGCCTGCATGGCTTGATCAATTTCCTCTTGGGCAATATCTTGAAAATCAAATTGGATTTCCAAGAGACCTCCCTTGGAAGCAATCTGCACTTGAGGGCTTGCTAGGTTATAGAGTTCTTCTAACTTGTCTGATAGGTCAACATTCCCGAGTTTTTCAAAGACTGGAATGATTTCGTGGAAGAAATGATAGACAGACTCTGCTTTTAGGGCCTGACGCCAAGATTGAAAGTCTGCTTCAAAACCTGTAACCAAACAGACTTGGAAAATTCTTTCTTCTAAGTCAGCATCACTTGAAAATGGCAATTCTTCTAGCTCTTGTCGGCTTGATACCTGCCTATCCCCATAATCAAACTGAATCTCTAAACGAATCCGATTATCTTCTTCCCTGTCAAAGTAAAAAGAGGGCGCAAACGTTTTGATTTGTAACCGTTCTGGAGCTGAAACAGTCCCCATCTGGCTAAAAAAAGTTAAACAAGAAGCCAACTTATCTCGGTCACTACTATCAAATTGCAGGTATTTCTTTCCATGCTGATCCACAGGTAGCGCTTTAATTTCCTTGAGAAGACGCATCTGTTGGTCTGTTAGAAAATAAACCTGTCCTTTATGGAAAAGTACAGCTCCCTGATAAAAGGCATTAACTCTTGGACTCTCTCTGATTTCCATTTCAAAATAATCCGAGTATTCTATTACTGTAAAGGCAAATAGATTAGCATCAGCATGCATATCCTGAAAAAGCAGGGTCTGGTAGCTATCCACTTGATGGTCAAATTGAAAATGGGGCAAGGTCATCAGTAAATTCACACCCTGCTCAAAAAAGGTCAGAGGGAAAAAGAGGTGCCGACCCTGGTTTTGGAAAAAGAGGTCTGGAGCCTGTCCTTCCTCCATCAGTCCCCGTAAGAACGTCAGAAGTTCTTGGCTGGCCTCATCAAAGGCTTCCCAAGAAAGAGACTCCTCATAGACCTTGCCAATCATATAAGACTTTCTCTGCTCGACAATCCTTAAAAAGAGTAGAATATCCCGAATGACATAGTATTTTTGGCTATTGATTTGGCCGATTCTCAGAGTCCACAAGATATGATTGCTTCCTGCTTCCACCTGACCCACAACTGATAACTCATAGGCGCATTCTGATTTTGGAGATAAAATTCGATCCAAAAACTTGCCACCCAAGGTCACCTTGGTTTCAATGGCCTCTTTTTCTTCATGACCTTCTTCCAGACTCCACAAGATTTCCTGACCACGCTCATCATTTTTCAGAAAATGCTCTAGCGCTGCCAAATGCACACAGTAGCCCCTCTTTTGAAAAAAATCACAGGCACAAAAAACCAAATCATCCTCTAAACTATAGCGCAGTTCTTCTTCTGCAACGCGAGCGTAGAGCCGATTGTTCTTTTCCTTGATGATATCAACCTTACCAGTTTCATAAAGGGCAACACCTTCGATACGAACTTTCCCCGGAATCAATTTAGCCATATTTTCACCTTTACCTTATCTTTTTATTATACCATATTTTCGCCTATGAAAATAGCCTTCTAGGAAGACTTTTCTCCTAGAAGACTGGATTTTTAACGTTTGGCAAAAGTAGCCACAATCCGCTGACAGACTTCTTGCAATAGAGATTTGGGCATAGCTATATTGATGCGGGCATGGAGACTTCCTTCCTCTCCAAAATCCAAACCACGGTTGAGGATAACCTTGGATTCATTTCTCAACAACTCTTGCAATGTTTCATCAGTCAGGTCATAGGCTGAAAAGTCAAGCCAAATCAAGTAGGTACCTTGCGGTTTCATGACCTTGATTTTAGTCTCTTTTCCAAATAGATCCACCACATAATTGATGTGATCTTCAAAGACTTGCTTGAGTTCCTCTAGCCAATCTTTACCGTATCGATAGGCAGCTTCTGTCGCCAAATAACCCAAGCCTGAAATTTCATGCTGATTATTGGCCAACAGGCGTTTCTGGAAAGCCAGTCTCAACTTAGGATTTTCAATGACTGCATAGGAATTTTTTGTCCCAGCAATATTAAATGTTTTAGTGGCACTGGTCAAGACGATAGCAAAATTTTTGAAGGCAGGATTGATGGTATTGAAAGACTGGTGTTTGTGACCAAAGAGGGTCAAATCTTGGTGAATCTCATCTGAAACTAACAAAACACCGTGTTTTTGGCAGAGTTGGCCAATCTTCTCCAACACTTCTTTTTCCCAAACACGTCCACCAGGATTGTGAGGGTTGCAAAGAATATAGAGTTTAACCTCCTCTTCCACCAAATCCTTTTCAAGTTGGTCAAAGTCAATCTCAAACAGACCATCCTTTTCCACTAAGGAATTAGTAATCAATCTACGATTGTTCAACTTGACACTGCGAGCAAAGGGTGGGTAGACAGGCGTGTTAATTAAAACCGCCTCGCCTTCTTTTGTAAAGGTTTGAATAGCTGTTGAGATGGCTGGTACCACACCCTCGATAAAAACAAGAGCCTCTTTGTCAAAGTTGTAACCGTATTGTGTAGCTTCCCACTTTTGAACTTCCTTAATTAAGTCTTCACTGGCATAGGTATAACCATAAACCAGTTGGTCTGCGTAAGTTTGCACGGCTTGGCGGATTTCAGGCAAGACCACAAAGTCCATATCCGCTATCCAAGCTGGTAGAACTTCACTATCCGTTTCTGTTTCTTTCCATTTATAGGTATGGTGCCCTAAACGGTTGGGCAGGCTTGTAAAATCATATTTTCCCATCTTTGTCTTATCCTTCTAAAGCTTGGCGCAAATCTGCAATCAAATCTCTAGCATCCTCAATCCCAATTGACAAGCGCAAGAGGTCATCTGTCAAACCATAAGAATGGCGCACTTCTGCTGGAATATCAGCGTGGGTTTGTGTCGTTGGATAAGTAATAAGACTTTCTACACCACCCAAACTTTCCGCAAAAGAGAAGACCTTAAGACTGTTCAAAATATGTGGAATGCGCGTTTCATCGGCTACTTTAAAGGAAATCATGCCCCCACGACCAGTGTAGAGAACTTCCTTAACTACTGGAGAATCCTTCAAAAAGGCAACCACTTCTTGGGCATTGGCTGTTGAGCGCTCCATACGAAGAGACAAGGTCTTGAGACCACGAAGCAACTGGTAGCTGTCAAATGGAGACAAGACTGCCCCTGTCGTATTGAGATTGTAAAAGAGCTTCTCGTATAGTTCTAAACTATTGGTTACAACCACTCCAGCCAAGACATCATTGTGGCCTGCTAGATACTTGGTTGCTGAATGGAGAACCATATCTGCTCCATCTTCAATCGGACGTTGGTAGATAGGGCTATAGAAGGTATTGTCCACCACCACTTTGGCACCCTTAGCATGAGCCAATTTTGCTAGTTTTTCGATATCAAATTCCAACATTAAGGGATTGGTTGGGGTTTCGATATAGAGAACATCCACATCCTTTTCTAACTCGGCAATCAACTCTTCTTCTGTATTGGCATAGGTAAAATGGAAACGACCTTCCTGCTCCACTTGGTTAAACCAGCGAAAAGAACCACCGTAAAGATCACGCACTGCCAAGACCTTACTTCCTACTGGAAAGACGCTAAAGGCCAGTACAATAGCTGACATCCCTGAGCTAGTCGCTAGGGCATAGTCTGCTGACTCAATAGCCGCCAAGACTTCCTCAGCCTTACTACGAGTTGGATTTTTAGTGCGCGTATAGTCAAACCCAGTAGATCGACCAAACTCTGGATGCTGATAGGTCGTTGAAAAATGGAGCGGTGTCACCAATGCACCTGTCGCTTCATCTGACTTAATGCCCGCCTGGGCCAAAATTGTGTTAATGTGTAATTCCTTGCTCATACAATACCTCCAAATCTATAGTAACTATTGTACCACTTATTTTCATCAACTCATTTTCTTCTTTTCAAGAGCTAGCTATAGTTTCAAACTATAGACTTATACTCTTCGAAAATCTCTTCAAACCACGTCAGCGTCGCCTTACCGTATATATGTTACTGACTTCGTCAGTTCTATCTGCAACCTCAAAACCGTGTTTTGAGCTGACTTCGTCAGTCTTATCTACAACCTCAAAACACTGTTTTGAGCAACCTGCGGCTAGCTTCCTAGTTTGCTCTTTGATTTTCATTGAGTACTAGCTAGTAAAACTAAAAAGAATCCAGAAAAGCTTCCAGATTCTTTTGTGAAAATCCTTGCTAGGGCTTACTTAGACTGAAAGAAATCCTGTTTGACTAAATAGTCATAATGCTCTTTGTTAAATTGATACTGACCTACATGCTGACTAATCTGACCAACATCCACAGAAAAAATATAGGCTTCATTTTGATAGTTCCAGTTCAGCCTAACTGTATTCAAGACTGGCTTATAAGTAAAATCTTGAACTTGATTCCAAGGCATCTCTACGACTTGATTAGAACGATTTTCAGTTATATCACTGATGTCCATCAAGAAAATCCCCTTAGGTGTGAATGCCAGAATTTTAGGCTTCACACTCGACTGAACATAGTAGGAACCACCTATAATGAAAAAATCAATAAAGGATTTCAACCATGTCTTTTTCTTGAAAGCCATCAGAAAATTCTTTTGCCCTTCAATGCGGCAAGTTGAGAGAAAGGATGCAATCTGTTTTTCTGTCGCAAATTCCATAATCGCGCCCATGATGATACCTTCATAAAAATCACTAAATAGGCAGATAAGAACTCTTCACATAAAAGAAGAACTTATCATTTGTTGCGTTTTATCTTACTTTTTCAGTAGACGGCATCCCTCCTATAACATTACCCTAGCATATGCATACTTCAATCAACATTGGGTAGATTTTCGAAAATAGCGTCTCACATTTATGTTATATTCATTATAACATAAACTCAAGAAACAAAGAAAAAAATGTGAGATTTTTCTTCCAAATTTACTATCATTCTATTAAAAAACGACAGCTTCCTTCGAAACCATCGTTTTTCTTGAAAAATCCTTATTTGACATGTTTTGCCAATTCTTCTTGGGCTTTTTTATTAGATTCTTCTTTTTCTTTCAACCATTTTTCTCTGGCTTTTGCATATTCGTCTGTTGTGACAATCTTATCTTGTACTTTGAGGTACTTAAATGATTCGACCCCTTTATTACCAGCCAATGAATAAGGTGCTGAGAAAGGAACTGTTTTTCTCAAGCCAGGTGTTCCACCCAATGAAACATTTGGAATCGCTAGAGAACTATCTATCAACCATGCTTGAATATCAGCATATTTTTCATAACGTTTGGCTGGGTCTTGCTCCTTATTAGCCTCTTCCAACATTTGAGTATAAGTGTCAAGTCCAACTGCCTTAGCCTTGTCGTTGGCTTCACCAGGCTCGAGTCCAAGATTTTGTAGAACCCCACCATTCTTGACACTAAAGATATCAAGATAGGTTGATGGATCTAAGTAGTCAGGACCCCAACCACCATTGTAAAGGTCATAATCTTTTTGAGCTGCTGTTTGAGCAAAGTAACTTGAGTTATGATAGTCCTCTGTTGATAACTGTTGGATATCAATAACGACGTTCTCCGTACCTAAAGCTGCTTCAATAGATTGCTTCATAGAGCTTACTTCTTGAATCCCCTTCTTAGAAGCTTGGTCAACTGTCGCATCCAAATGAATAGGGAATTGAACTCCCTTAGCTTCTAGCTCTTTCTTGGCCTCAGCAAATTTAGTCTTGGCTTTCTCAGGATTGTAATAAGGGTCTTGACCATCCGCAAAGTTGATACCTTGCCATTCCTTACCATAATTGACCATCTTAGAGGCTACTACTTCACCAAAGTCTTTTCCCTTGATACTTACAAAGGTTGGAGGAACAACCAAGTTACGCAAAATCTTAGTCGCTCCGTCTTCTCCCTGAGTTTGAGCCCCATAGGCTGTACGATCATAGGCAAAGTTAATAGCTTGACGGAAGTTTTTATTAAGAACTGCTTCCTGAGTTGATTTCTTTTCAATGTCGGTCGTCTTAGAAGTAAATTTATAAGCTTGTCTATCTAGGTTAAAATTCCAGTAATAAGACGTAGCAGTCTGCATACTGTAGATGATATCATCTTTGTATTTTTCTTTAATCCCTTCAAAACTTGAACTATTTGGATAGAGACGAGCGTAGCTATAGGCTCCGTCTGTAAAGTTACGAACAAGAGCATCTTGGTCACTACCATCATAGTAGGTCAATTTAACATCATCTACAAAGACATTCTTAGCATCCCAGTAGTTAGGATTTTTCTTGTATTCGATGACAGATTTTGAAACAAAAGCTTTCATCAAGAAAGGTCCACTGTACAAAATATTAGCAGGGTCTACCTTGCCAAAATCATCCCCTTTTGATTTTAGGAAATCCGCATTGACTGGGAAAAGAATGGTTGATGTCGTTTTTGAGTTCCAGTAAGGTTCTGGTCGAGCCAAGGTGTATTGAACCGTTTGGTCATCAAGAGCCTTGACACCGACAGTTGAAAAGTCGCTTGTTTTACCAGTGATATAGTCATCCAAACCTGCAACAGAGTCCTGCACTAGATACAAGGCTTCTGATTTTTTATCAGCCGCATATTGCAAACCTGTCACAAAATCTTGGGCAGTTACAGGAGCATATTCTTCTCCCTCAGAAGTAAACCACTTGGCATCCTTACGAAGTTTGTAGGTATAGGTCAAACCGTCCTTAGAAACACTCCAATCCTCTGCCAAGGATGGCACATAGTTCCCATATTGGTCATTTTCCATGAGACCATCTACCAGGTTGGTCACAATATCATTTGTTGTTGCGCGGTTTTCTGCTAGATAGTTCAAACTAGATGGATCACTTGAATAAACATAGTTATAGGTTTTTGATCCTGTGCTAGAATTTCCACACGCGCTCAATAAAATTCCTGTACCCAGGACAAGACCTGCCAAGGTTAGATATTTGCTCTTAGACTTTTTCATTTCCAGAACCTCCTGCTTTAAAGATTTGTTTTATTATACAACGTTTAGTTTGTTTAGTCAATGATTTTGTCCAAAAAAATCGAAAAAGGCCTCATCTTCTACTCTTAAAAGATAATTTTAGCTGTTTTGACGCTAAAAAAAGGAATAAGTTTCAAGTTCTCCTAAAAGATTGTTCAACTTATTCCTTTTATTTATAAATGCTATCTTAAGAAAACTTAAATTTTGCTCGCAACTGGGCAGCTTTGGCCTGTCCAATAACCTTATCTAAGAGACGAGTATAGAGACTCATGAATCCGTAGAGTCCACCCCCCATGGCACCGACAAGAGCTACATAAAAGAAGCTCCACAAACGTCCACTTGGTTGGAAAACAAATCCTAACAGCCACTGGATGGTTCCTATTAACAGAAACATGACTAGGGTCAGCAAACTGATTAAAATGATTCGCTTCACAATCACCTTGCGCTTAACACCCGTTACTTTACAAATATCCCGATACATCAAGACGTTAGGAATGATAAGAGCGATGGTTGTTGAAATCAAGGGACCATAACTGTGGAAAAGGGCGATGGTAGGCAGTTGCAAGACCAGCTTGGCAATAGAACCATAGATAAAATAGAGAACGGCCTTGCGGTTGCGGAACATGGCTTGAAGCATGGGGGACAAGACCATGTACAAGCCTAAAATAATAGACTGCAAAACTGCAAAGACAAATAAGCCCATGGACAAACTATCTGGCTTACCATAGAAGACCGTATAAAGAGGTTCTCCTACCATGACCACTCCAACCGTTGCTGGTAGCAGGAATACAAAAAGCATGGTAATGCTGTCCTGAACGAGACGAGAAGCTGCCTTCAAGTCCCCCTTAACATAGTTCTCCGTCAAAAGTGGCAAGCCTACACTCCCAATCGAAACCCCAACAGAAATCAAAATCATCGTGATTTTATTAGGATTGGCTGAGAAATAAGAAAACATGACAACCAAGTCCTCGTTGCTGTAGTTGGTAAACCAGCTCATACTATTGATAAAGGTCAGCTGATCCAAAATCTGGAAAAGCTGGATGGCAGACCCTGTCAGGATAAAAGGAATGGCTTCCTTAATGGTATCGACCAAAAGACGCTTGCTATTTATCTTATCTCCTGTTTCAAGGACTCTTTTGAGTAAACCTTCTTTGGCAAGGAAATAGATCAAGACTGCAAAACTGGCTACCATACCGACAAAGGCAGCAAAGGTGGATTGGGTAACCGCTACTAGGTAATCTCCTGAACCGAGCTTCATAATGATAAAGGTTGCTAGAAGCATCCAGATAACACGAATGACCTGCTCAGCAATTTGACTCATGGCATAAGGTTTGAGATTATTCATCCCTTGGAAAAATCCTCGGATAACACTCATAGATGGGAAAATCAAGACTCCCCAACCCAAGCTTTGCATGATTGGGATCAAGTCTTTGCCCACGCCAGACAAGTCTGCTAGCCAAGGAGCAAAGAGATACAAGACTAAAGCAAAAACCAGGCCAAGTCCCGTCATAAAGCCTAAAAAGCTCCGAATCAGGGCAAAGCTATGCTCCTCTTCTCGCATGGTATTATACTTGGCAACTTGCTTGGCCACCGCAACTGGAATCCCTGCTGTTGAAACCAGCAAGAACCAGGCATAGATATTGTATCCCATGGTAAAGAGTCCATTTGCTGTAGCCGCATAAGACCCCATCCAGATATACCAAGGGATAATATAGATGGCCCCAAGCAGGCGACTGATAAAGTTACTAGCCGTTAACCAAGCAGTCCCCCGTAACATCTGGGCCTGCTGGTGATTGTTTTCGTGCGACATAGATTCCTCATTCAATTTTGATAACTAGGAAAAACTCCTTATCTTCCATTATAAACTTTTCCTTGTTACTTGTAAATTTGCGACTTTCGGTTTACAATAGAAAGTATGATTAAGATTGAAACCGTATTAGATATATTAAAGAAAGATGGTCTCTTCCGTGAGATTATCGACCAAGAACACTATCACTACAACTACAGCCATGTCGTATTTGACACCATCTGCTATGACAGTCGCAAGGCTAAAGAAAAGAGCCTCTTTTTCGTCAAGGGTGCTGCCTTTAAGAAGGAATTTCTGCTTTCAGCTATCTCTCAAGGTCTCGATTGGTATGTGGCTGAAAAGGACTATGAGGTTGGTATTCCTGCCATTATCGTCAGCGATATCAAGAAAGCCATGAGTTTGATTGCCATGGAGTTTTATGGCAATCCACAGAAAAAACTCAAACTCCTTGCCTTTACTGGTACTAAGGGTAAGACAACAGCAGCCTATTTCGCCTATAACATCTTATCTCAAGGGCATCGACCTGCTATGCTCTCAACCATGAATACAACTCTAGATGGTAAGACTTTCTTTAAGTCTGCATTGACAACCCCTGAGAGCATCTACCTCTTTGATATGATGCATCAAGCTGTGCAAAATGACCGTACCCACCTCATCATGGAAGTCTCCAGTCAAGCCTATCTGGTCAAACGTGTCTATGGTCTAACCTTTGATGTGGGAGTTTTCCTCAATATCAGCCCAGACCATATCGGCCCGATTGAACACCCTAGCTTTGAAGACTACTTCTACCACAAACGTCTCTTGATGGAAAATAGCCGAGCAGTCATCATTAATAGTGACATGGATCACTTTTCTGTCTTGAAAGAACAAGTGGCAGATCAAGACCATGATTTCTATGGTAGCCAATCAAATAATCAAATCGAGAATTCCAAAGCCTTTAGCTTTTCAGCTAGTGGGAAACTGGCTGGTGATTATGATATCCAACTGATTGGTCACTTCAACCAAGAAAATGCCGTTGCTGCTGGGCTTGCTTGTCTTCGTCTCGGAGCAAGTCTTGAGGACATCAAAAAAGGAATCGCTGCAACCCGCGTTCCCGGCCGTATGGAAGTCCTCACTCAGAAAAATGGAGCCAAGGTCTTCATCGACTACGCCCACAACGGTGACAGTCTCAAAAAACTCATCAATGTGGTAGAAACTCATCAAACTGGAAAGATTGCTCTGGTCTTAGGTTCGACAGGAAATAAGGGAGAAAGTCGTCGTAAGGACTTTGGCCTTCTCCTCAATCAACATCCTGAGATTCAAGTCTTTTTGACTGCTGATGACCCCAATTATGAAGACCCAATGGCCATTGCAGATGAAATTAGTAGCTATATCAATCATCCTGTTGAAAAGATTGCGGATCGCCAAGAAGCCATCAAAGCGGCAATGGCCATCACAAATCACGAATTAGATGCAGTTATTATTGCTGGTAAGGGAGCCGATTGCTACCAAATCGTCCAGGGCAAGAAAGAAGCTTATCCAGGAGATGCAGTCGTAGCAGAAAATTATTTATAAGGATTGTAAAAAAATCAAGGGAAAATGAAACCCTTGATTTTTTCCTATTCTTTAGTAAAAACGTTTTTCAAACCTTCAACGGCACCTTCTACAGCACCTTTAGCATCTTCAACTACTTCTTTTGCCTTAGCAACTGTTTTTTCAACAGCTCCTTCAAGTTCTGTCTTGCTGTCTCCAGTAACTTTACCAAAACCTTCTTTGACAGCGCCTGTTGCTTGTTCCAATTTGTTTTCAAGTGACATATGATTGTCTCCTTTAGTTTTATTCCGATATGTGTTATCGGTTACATTAGTATAAACTTATCGATAGATAAAGTCAAACAATGTGCTCAGAAAAAGCAATCACACTAAATAGAAAGTTAATCTCTCCTTGTCAAAATCGACAGCCAACTCATACTTTCCATCTTCATTTTGGACTATATAACCCAGGACAACTAAACTGTCCACAAAGATATCACGGCGTTTCTGCATCAGTTGATCTTTTTTGAGAAATTTTAGCAAAAAAGTTGTCATGTATTTGAGGGCATACTCAGGATTAACATCTCCTAAAATGTCATAGAGTTCCTGCTGTTTTTCTGTCAAAGGATACTGATGTTTGACCTTGTAGAAATAATTGGACAGGGTCATTTTTGATCTTGCAAAGTCCGTCTTTTCAACTAAAATAGCTGCATTGGTTTGATTGCATAATTCCGTCTCAAAACGCTGCTCCAACAAGGCTTGATAGACCGGACTAGCTTCTCTGACAAAAATCTCTTGATCCAGTTCGAGACTATCAAGTGATTCAAGCATAGGAAAATTGAGGTAATAGCGCTTATTTTCACGTAGAATCAAGCCTGCCTTTATATACTCTTCCATGAGTTTATCAACTGCAATATCTGGAAATTGAGCCTTAATTTCCCGTAGAATCACATCCTCATACTGGTCCAGATAGTGGATCAATTCTCCAAAAATGGCTGTCTCGTCAAACGAGATGGATTAAAAATCTGAATCATGAAGATTCCTTTCTTTACATTCTAACAGAGGCGATGCTGCCAACTGACTGGGATTGGTTCCAGCTTGGTTAAGAGGCACAGGAAGTTCGAGTTTCCTATAATATTCTCTCCAAAAATCACTAATCTCCTGGTCCCCATTCCCAAATTTCATAGGTATGGTCTCAAAAATCGGTAGGATTTCTGCCATGTACTGGGAACAGTAAAAACCATGCCCATCTGGATAGAAAGAAGCATTGTAGGGTGCCCCTAGATGTTTGCAAGCTTTTTCCTTCGCCGACTGGATATCCATTTCTGGGTAAACATAGAGGTCGTATAAATGATTGGACTCAAAGAAGTCTGCTGGTTCCTGACAGATAACACCCACCTTTCCACTAGCATGGTAAATCATCCCATCCAAATAAATGGCAACATGGTTATAGTTGCCTGTGGAAGTCTGGATGGCCTGTCCCATATCTGACTCATCTCTCACAAAAATCAAATCGCCATTTTCTAACATGCTTCACTCCTAGAAAAAAGGAGCCGAAACTCCTTTCGATATAAGGCAAACTAGACTTTCCGATTTTGAACTGACACCCAAAATCTTAAGCATTAAAGCTTTCAGTCAATTGAGGTACCACTTGTTTCTTACGTGAAACGGCACCAGCAAGGAAGGCATGATTGTTTTCAAGTTTGAAGTTGAAAGCCGCTTCGACCTTGCCCATATTGGCACCAAGAGCCAAGATTTCTGAGTTTGAGTTGACGATATCTGTAATCATCAAGACAAAGTCAGAGTAGCCGTTTGCTTCGTTAGCAGCTTGCATTGCAGCTTCAATTTCTGCTTGACGTTCCAAGACTTCAGCGATGTCAACTGTGTTCACTTGGGCAACACGGACATTATTTCCGTTCAATTCAAAAGTTTTAGCATCGATGTCAATCAATTCGTCAGCAGATTTGCTAGCCAAGTTTGTACCAGCTTTCAACATAGCTAAACCATATTCCTCCAAGTTTACACCAGCCAATTCAGCCAATTCAGGAGCAATAGCCTTATCTGTTGGGTGTGTGGTTGGTGATTTCAAAAGAAGAGTATCTGAAATCAAACCTGAAAGCATCAAACCAGCAATCTCTTTAGGAACAGCTACACCATGTTCTTTGAACATACGATAAACGATTGAAGACGCTGAACCAACTGGCTCCAAACGCATGTAAAGTGGGCTTGCAGTTTCAAAATTAGCCACACGGTGGTGGTCCACCACACCATAAACTTCTACTTCAGCGATATCTGATACAGATTGTTGGAATTCATTGTGGTCAGTCAAGATAACTTGCTCTGCACCTTCTGCTTTGGCAGAAGTGATGACACGCGGTGCTTCCACACCAAAATAGTTCAAGACAAAGGCTGTTTCTTCATTTGGAGTTCCAAGAGCAACAGCTTCCGTATCCAAACCGTAAGCTTCTTTTGCAAGGTAGGCAAAGGCTACAGATGACCCAATGGCATCTGTGTCTGGATTTTGGTGACCAAATACTAGAATCTTAGACATGATAATACCTCATTTTGTTTATTCTCTTTATTGTAGCATTTTTTTCGCTTTTTGACAAAAGTAAGAGGAGTCAAAGGGCTCCTCACAATTCTTCAAAATAACTGACTAAATTTCTATCTTGATTTTCAGATAAAAATTGCTCCTTCTGTGGTCGTTTCTTACGCTTGAGAAGGGCTTCTGCCGACATGGCTTCTTCCTTACTGGCAAAACCTTGAGCATAGATGAGTTTGACTGGCAAGCGTGCTCGTGTGTATTTGGCTCCCTTCCCACTATTATGGACAGCGAGGCGTCTCTTCACATAAGTCGTATAGCCTGTATAGTAGGATCCGTCACGGCACTCCAGCACATACATATAAGCCTTATAATCCATAATAAATCTCTTCGAGTTCCGGCGTATAAGAGCCATCATCATTGTGAACAATGAGAGGTGGTAAGACCTTAAAGCCACTTGTTGAACCATCCTTGATAGCTTCAATCAAGAGCATATTGGCTTCCTTTTCCTTTTTTGGATAGACAAATTGCAGACGCTTAGGGGCTAGATTATGCCGTTGTAACGTATCCAAAATATCCAGAAGTCGATCAGGACGATGAACCATGGCCAAACGCCCATTAGATTTGAGAATACTCTGGGCACTACGACAGATTTCCTGCAAATTGGTCGTGATTTCATGTCGCGCCAAGAGATAATGTTCACTCTCGTTCAGGTTTGAATGAGGATCCACCTTGAAATAGGGCGGATTACACAAAATCATATCCACCTTACTTCCCTGGATATAAGCAGGCATATTTTTCAAATCATCACAGATGACCTCCATCTGCTCTTCCAAACCATTCAAACGGACAGAGCGCTCAGCCATATCCGCCAAACGCTCCTGAATCTCAACAGCCAAAATCTGTGCCTGAGTACGAGTGCTAGCAAATAGCCCCACTGCTCCATTCCCAGCGCAGAAATCCACTATCAAGCCCTTTTTAGGAAAACGTGGAAAGCGTGACAAGAGAACACTATCCACCGAATAGCTAAAAACCTCTCTATTTTGAATAATTTTGATATCTGTTGAGAAGAGCTGGTTAATGCGCTCCCCTGATTTTAATAATTGTTCTTCTTCCATGGTTCTATTATAGCAGATTCATATTAACATTACAAAAAATATAAAATTCTAAACTACTTCTTCTTTTTTAAATAGTGCAAGGCTTCTCTAGTCCAAATTGGCATCATTCGTTTAAGAGGCGCAAAGCCGTAGTTAAAACGGTCGCTTGAAAAGCGTCTCCGTCTCGGAAACTGGTGCTTTTCTTCCTCCAAAGTGCGGATAGAAAGACTTGCTTTCCCTGTAAATTCATCTAAATCCACTACTTGAACTTGAACCTCTTCATCAACTTTCAAGGCTTCATGGATATTTTCAATAAAGCCTGTCCGAATCTCTGAAATATGAATCAGCCCCGTATCACCTGTCTCTAGCTCAACAAAGGCACCGTAGGGCTGAATCCCTGTAATACGACCCTTTAGCTTATCACCGATTTTCATCTTAGTCCTCAATTTCAATTGTTTCAATCACAACATCTTCAACTGGCTTGTCCATAGCCCCTGTCTCAACAGAAGCAATGGCATCCAAGACAGCGTAAGAAGCTTCATCAGCTAGCTGACCAAAAACCGTGTGACGACGGTCTAGGTGAGGTGTCCCACCTTGGTTGGCATAAATTTCCGCAATCGGTTCTGGCCAACCACCACGAGCAATTTCTTTCTTAGAATAAGGCAGGTGTTGGTTTTGGACGATAAAGAACTGGCTGCCGTTGGTATTTGGACCAGCATTGGCCATAGAAAGGGCACCACGGATATTGTAAAGTTCTTCTGAGAATTCATCCTCAAAAGATTCGCCGTAGATGGACTCGCCACCCATACCAGTTCCAGTTGGGTCTCCACCTTGGATCATAAAGTCCTTGATAATACGGTGAAAAATGACACCATCATAGTAGCCATCTTTTGAAAGAGATACAAAGTTAGCCACTGTTTTAGGAGCATGCTCTGGGAAGAGCTTGATACGCAAGTCCCCGTGATTGGTCTTAATAGTCGCGATAGGACCTTCTACTGTTTCAATGTCTACTTGTGGGAAATGCAATTCTTTTTCTACCATACCAAATCCTTCTAAGGCATCAAAAATGCCATCTTCTTCTAGTGTTTTTGTTATATAATCTGCTTTTTCTTTGATGTTATCATGAGAAATTCCCATTGCAACGCTGATTCCAACATAATCAAAGAGTTCCAAGTCATTCAGCCCATCTCCAAAAACCATAACGTTGTCTGGTTTCAAGCCAAGGTGTTCCACAACCTTTTCCACACCCGTCGCTTTGGAGCCTGAAATCGGAACAATATCAGACGAATGTTGGTGCCAACGAACCATGCGAAGTTTATCTGAGAGACTGTCAGGTAAGTGTAAGTCATCTCCCTTATCTTCAAAAGTCCACATCTGATAGATGTCTTCTTTCTCATGGAAATCTGGATCCACATCTAAATCAGGATAAATTGGATTGATAGCCTCACTAATCATATCGGTGCGAGTCGACAACTTGGCAGCATGACTCCCAACCAAACCATACTCAATTCCCTCTTGCTTAGCCCAAGAGATATACTCCTCAACATCAGACTTCTCAATCTGATGTTGATAAATGACCTGACCTTTTTTATCTTCAATATAGGCACCATTTAAGGTTACAAAAAAGTCAGGCTTGAGTTCACGAATTTCTGGCACGACACCAAAAATCCCTCGTCCAGAAGCAATACCTGTCAAAATTCCTTTCTCACGTAATTGCTTAAAAACAGCTGGGATTGAAGCCGGAATAAAACCTGTCTTGGAATTCCGCAATGTATCATCAATATCAAAAAAGACAATCTTGATCTTCTTTGCCTTATATCTTAATTTGGCATCCATCTCACTACCTCTTTCAATCTAACTCTTTCCATTATACCATAAAGTAGCTAAATCCCCTATTTTCAAAGAAATTCGCTATCTCTTATTCGAACTTCTTGGATAAGTACAGAACTAAATCATCATTATTTTGAATAGTAGCATTCATTTCCAAGGGTTGATTTCGCCCGACTTTATCACTTAA
>NZ_VMLS01000046.1:0-59872 GCF_013276805.1 Streptococcus sp. 1449 | reverse complement strand
AAATATCAAGAAACTCAGAGACTTTCTCTGGGTCTTGTTCCTTAAAGCTCGTCATCTTTTTTTGAAGTGACCTTCATCTGCTTTAAAGCTGCCCATACTGAAGGGACAGCACAATCAAAATGTGCCGCAATTTCCCGTAAAAAAGCATCTGGATGAGCCTCTACAAAGGATTTCAATTCCTCTAAAGGAATCTTTCGGTTTTTGACGACTCGCTTTTTCCTCTCTAAGTGTCCTTGTTCACGTAAGTTCTTTTCCCACGTGAAGAGAGTTCTGACGCCGACATCAAAAACCTTGGCTGCCTCGACATGGCTGTTCCCCTCTTTGATGTAATCTAATGCTCGCTGTTTAAAATCTGTACTATATGCCATAGCTTTATTATAACATGCTTGTTTGAAACTAAGCAACTATAACTATTTTTTTAAACTCAATAAGTTCTGTACTCTCATTCAAAATTTGCTCGTCAAAAAAAATAATCCATACTAACACTAAGTCTTTTAGCTAGTTGATGCAATAATTCTGAACCTGGAGTATATTCTCCGTTCTCCAAACGACTAATCTGACCTTGCTTACAAATTCCTTCAGCTAACTCTTTCTGAGATAATTTCAATTCTTTTCTTCTGCTCTTAATTCGAGTAGCTAATAAGCTTCCCACACTATTTCCTCCAATCTACTACTGCTAATCATTTTATCACGATTTCTGTAACAATTAAAATACATTTAAATTACTCTAATGGGATGTTGAAGCCTCTCTCTTTACTATCAATTGCAAAATTTATAGTGTTAACTAATTTCTCCAATCTCCTCACTTGATGTTCATACTCGTCTATATATTCATTCATCTGTTTTTGACAATCTTCAATCTCTTTCTCCCCCAATTATTCACACCTAACACAAAAAGCATCCAGAATCGATATGAAACCGAGGATTCTAGGTGCTTTCTCTTTTCACCCATTGGGTGCTGTTTTTACTGGACAAAAGGGAGTTTCTCCTTTATGATATAATCGAAAACAAAATCAAAACAAAGGAAATTCCAATGACCAGTATATAAAATAAATCTACGAAAAACAATACTTTATCACACTTTTCTTTCGATGGTGGAAATCTGACCAATCAAGCTGGTCTTCTGCTCTTCAAAGAACTCTTCACAAAGTTGAATCTAAAAGAAACTATTTCAAAACATCTTGTGAGCGATGATAAACGACGCTATTATCACTATTCGGATGCCGATATTGTCATCCAATTTCTCTTTCAAATCCTTACAGGCTATGACATAGACTATGCCTGTAAGAAATTAAAATCAGATGCTTATTTTCCAAAACTGTTGGAAACTGGACAAGTTGCGTCTCAACCAACCTTGTCTCGCTTTCTGTCACGTTCAACAGAAGCAACTGTTGGGAGCTTGCGAAGACTAAACTTTGAACTGGTTCAACTCTTTTTACAAATGCAAAGCCAACCCAGTCTTATCGTTGATGTGGATTCCACTCATTTTACCACTTATGGGCATCAAGAGGGAGCCGACTATAATGCTCATTATCAGGTGACAGCTTATCATCCCCTTTATGCCTTTGAAAGCCAGACTGGCTATTGTCTGAATGCCCAGTTACGTTCTGGAAATCGCTATTGTTCAGAAGGAGCAGATGCCCTTATTCACCCCATTTTAGAGCAGTTTGACCATCTGATTTTTCGTATGGATAGCGGTTTTGTGAGCCCAAAACTCTATGATTTACTGGAAGATAGAGGTCATGCCTATTTGACCAAACTGAAAAGGAACGCTGTTCTGAGTCGCTTGGGAGATTTAACCTTGCCTTGTTCAGAGGATTTGAGTATTTTACCTCATTCTTCCTATTCAGAGTCCCTTTATAAAGCCGATTCTTGGCGCCAGCCACGTCGTGTTTGCCAATTTTCCCAAAGACAGGAAGGGGAATTGTTCTATGATGTGGTCTCTCTTGTAACCAATTTAAGCAGTGTAGATAGTGAGGAGCTGTTTCAATTCTATCGTGAACGAGGGAATGCTGAAAACTTTATCAAAGAAAGGAAAGCAGGATTCTTTGGGGATAAGACAGATAGTTCGACCATGGTTAAGAATGAAGTACGTATGATGATGGGCTATCTGGCTTATAATCTCTACCTCTTTTTAAAGCAGCTAGCTGGTGATGAAGTAAAGGCCTTGACTATCAAGCGTTTTCGACCTCTCTTCCTTCATATTGCCGAAAATATGTCTCTACTGCTAGACGACATATTCTCAAATTCTCAAGTCTATACGCCTATTCAAAACAGTTTCAAGCCTTATTTGATACAATCTGCCAGATAAATCTGATACTCCCTGTTCCATATAGAGCTAGAGAGCAGGGGAAAACATGCCTAACAGAATAAGTCACCTTATTTTAAAAATCGAGCATCAAACCAAGGGAGGAGTCTGCCCTTTTTTAGGAAAAAATCAAGACAAATCTCCTCAATCATGTCTCGAACATCAGAAATTAAGCAAAATCACCAGAAGGATAGTAGTTTAACTAGCTTTTCTGGTGATTTTCGAAGAGTATTGTTTCTTGCGTCATACTTCAAATAGTCTAGCCACATACATTTGAAGCTGCTACCTCAATACAAACAGTCTTGAGGGTCGCTCTTGGGTTCACCGATAGATAATAGACACGTAGGCCTTGCACATCAGATTTATAGTATATTAAAATAATATATGAACAAATCGATTAGGAAAGGCAAATTAATTTTTATACTCAATGAAAATCAAAGAGCAAACTAGGAAACTAGCCGCAGGCCGTACTTGAGTACGGTAAGGCGACGTTGACGTGGTTTGAAGAGATTTTCGAAGAGTATTAGAAATGTTTTAGTAGCTATGATGTCCTATTCCAGATTCAATCCACTATACGATAGACTCGTCGTATAAAAAAACTGCAATCCACAGATTGCAGCCTTTCTTTATTTTCTGCCTTGATAGCGACTAGTCAGGATGAAAATCACGGTAAAGACCAACATCATGACACCATAAACAGGTAATGTTTGTCCTGTTAAGGTCGAAATTTCAAGTAATTTTTGAATTCTTGGGAAGAGAGCTGTAGCTAGGAAGCCTCCTACTGACCAAACAATCAAGAGGACACGCCAGAGGGTAAATGGCATGCAGGCTCTAAATACAGATAAGAAACCGATAGACCCAAGTAGATAATAGAGGAGGGTTGAGATTTCTAACTCAGACCAACCTTGGCTACTTCCAAACATTTTCACAAAAAGAACGCTGAACACGACCATGAGAGCGCTTGGTAGGGCACGAAGCATGGATCTTCTGAGGAAGTTTGGCTCAACAGGTTTGATATTTCGCTCAAAAGTCAGAACGAATGGTGGGAAACCTTCCACAAACTGGTCAATCATGGTAATCTGGATCGGAATGAAGGGGAAAATCAAAATCCACTCTGACCGACCTAGTAAAGCACTGGCAATACAGATGACTGCTAACAGGAAGGAATAGATGGTCTTTATCAAGAAAATCGGGGCGATATGGGCAATGTTATTGACCACGCGACGACCCTCGAAGAGAATCTCAGGAACATCATTAAAGTCTGAGTTCAAGAGAACCAGATTGGCAATCTGACGGGTTGCTGGATCCCCCTCCGCCATCACGATAGAACAATCCGCCTCACGAAGGGCCAAGATATCATTAACCCCGTCCCCTGTCATAGCCGTTGTATGACCCGCTTTTTTCAACGTTTGGATGATGAGTTTCTTTTGATGAGGGGAAACACGTCCGAAAATAGCTGTCTCCTCCGCCATGGCCATCAATTCCTCATCGATGATTTTCGAACAATCTACATAGCTATGGTAGTCCGCAAAACCAGCCTTCTGGGCAATGCTGGACACCGTAACGGGATTGTCACCAGAGATAATCTTGAGGCCCACTTCCTGAGAACGGAGATAGTCCAGCGTCTCTGCTGCTCCCTCTCGAATAGGGTCCAAGATTTCCAACAAGGCCAGAGCCTGAATATCAGAAGGTTTCTGTGGTTTGTGATGGTCTAATTTCTCCTGACTGAGAGCTAAGACCAAGACACGTGAACCTCTCTCCAAGGCCTCTCTGGCTTCTGGGACTTCAGAGTCCAGCAACATCTCAGGTGCCCCTAAGAAAACTGTCCCCAAACATTCTAACTCCATGGCTCCCCACTTGCGGTCGCTGGAGAAGGGAAGCTTGGAAATCATAGGATAAGTAACTTCTCCCACAAAACGCTGTCGAATGGCTTGGGCAGTTGGATTCTTATCCTCACTATGAGCCATATAGCTGGCCAAGATGCTAGCAAGCGCTGACTCTCCATACTCTTCGGTCAAAGGAAGAACAGCCTCCACCTGCATCTTTCCTTGAGTGATGGTACCCGTCTTGTCCAGACAGAGCATATCCACGCGCGCCAAGGTCTCAACAGAGTACATCTCCTGCACCAAGACCTTTTTCAAGCCCAGCTTAATCACTGCAGCCAAGAGCGAAGTAATGGTCAAAAGGGCAATTCCCTTGGGCAACATTCCCAGAAGTGCTGTCGACGAGTTTACAACGGAAGACTTGAGAGGCAGGCCTTTTAAAAGCAAGGCTTCTAGCAAGAGAGCTAGACCAAAAGGAATGATAATCTTCCCAGTAAAACCAGCTAGCTTGTCCAGCGATTTCATGATACGAGAGTTGATGGGTTTAACGGTCTTGGCTTCCAGCATGAGTTTGGCAGCATAGTTCTCAGATCCAACATGGTGAACTTGAGCTGAAACTGCCCCACTGGCTAAGAAACTTCCTGACAAAAGCAAGGCATCCACTTCCTTTTGTACCAAATCACTTTCCCCCGTCAACATGGCTTCATTGACTTCCGCAAAGCCTTCCAAAACTAAGGCATCACTGGGAATCTGCTCTCCAGCAGACAGACGAATGACATCTCCTAACACCAATTCTTCAGGATTCAGAGCCACTTCTTGGCCATCACGAATAGTCTTGACCTTTTCCTTGGTCATGAGATTGAGCCTGTCCACCATGTGTTTGGCCCGTAGCTCGGTCACAATTCCAGAAAAAGCGTTAAAGCAGATAACAGCAAAGAAGACCAGATTGCTCCAAGCCTGCACAAAGGCAAGGGCCAAAGCAATGGCAAAGTTCAAAGCGTTAAAAAGGGTAAAGACATTTCGTTTGATGATTTGCCAAGTGCTGGTACTGGCCGAAGCAGTAAAATCATTGACCAAGCCCTTAGTCTGTCTTTCCTTGACTTCTCTTTGGGTTAATCCCATAATCTTATTTTTATCCATAAATTCTATCATATCATTTTTTCTAAAAGAATTCTAATCTCATCCCAAATATGCATCTAGTCAAGGGAAAAGTTTGCCAGCCCTCCTTTGATAAGGTATAATAATAACAAGAAAACAATCGAAGGAGATCGCATGTTTTATACTTATTTGCGTGGATTAGTTGTATTGCTCTTATGGTCCATCAATGGCAATGCCCACTATCATAATACTGATAAAATTCCTAATCAAGATGAAAATTATATTTTGGTTGCGCCTCACCGCACTTGGTGGGATCCAGTTTATATGGCCTTTGCGACCAAGCCAAAACAGTTTATCTTTATGGCAAAAAAAGAACTCTTTACCAACCGTATCTTTGGCTGGTGGATTCGTATGTGTGGCGCCTTTCCTATCGACCGTGAAAATCCTAGCGCCTCAGCCATCAAATACCCTATCAATGTTCTCAAAAAAAGTGACCGCTCTCTCATCATGTTTCCAAGTGGGAGCCGTCACTCAAACGATGTCAAGGGGGGCGTAGCTCTGATTGCCAAAATGGCCAAGGTCCGTATCATGCCGGTTACCTACACCGGTCCCATGACTTTGAAGGGCTTGATTAGCCGTGAACGTGTCGATATGAACTTTGGAAATCCAATCGATATCTCAGATATCAAGAAAATGAATGATGAAGGCATTGAAACAGTCGCCAATCGTATTCAAACAGAATTCCAACGTCTGGACGAAGAAACGAAACAATGGCACAATGATAAAAAACCAAATCCACTCTGGTGGTTTATCCGCATTCCTGCCCTCATCCTTGCTATTATCCTCGCTATCCTAACCATCATCTTTAGCTTTATCGCAAGCTTCATCTGGAACCCAGATAAGAAAAGAGAAGAACTTGCATAGAAGAAATGAACCTTGGCCAAACAGCTAAGGTTTTCATTTATATAGTAGATTGAAACTAGAATAGTACACCTCTACTTCTAAAACATTTTTAGAAATCGATTTGACTGTCCTGATCGATTTGTCCTATTCTTATTTCATTTTACTATATTTATAAGAATCTCCTAATCAAATCAAAAGCCACTCTACAATAGAGTAACGTTAAGATTTGTCCATTTATACTCAATGAAAAAGCCCTCTGAAAATCAGAGAGCTGATTTGAGCTCGGGCTAAAATCCTAGTGAAACAAAAAAATCTACACGATCAGAAAAGTCTCTATCGTGCCATTTTCATACATGATGTATAGTCCAAGTAGAATGAATACTAAGGGCACAATGATTCGCTCGTATTTTTCAATTGTCTCGAATAGTAACGGAATAGAGGATAACACCCGACTAATCTCGCAAAAGATAATTATGCCGATTACAAGCACAAGCAAGGCCACGAGGGTCTGTGACCAATCTAACGAAGCAAAATAAGGTATATAGATACCTAAATTATCTCCGCCAGACGCAATTGTCAGCAATGTAACTGTCCAAAACAGTTGATTTGCCTTGCTTTGTTCTAATCTTTCAATAATTTCTTCCTCTTCTTCTTCCGCATCTTCTCCAACAATTGCAAAGCGAATCCCTAAATAGATAGGGATTAAACCAAGCAATCCAACCATCCATTCTTCAGGCACGAAATTAACGACATAAGCAGCAACTAAACTCGCCCCTACAAGTAAGCCTGTGCCTAGATATTGCCCCGCATAAATATGCCATTTCTGTTTATTCTGTGATAGCTGTGCAAATAAAATAATTAAAATAATTAAATAATCGATACTGGTGGAAATATAAACACCAATAGCAGATATGATTGTCTGTCCCATAAAAAAAACCTCCTGTATTAGTCAGTAATAAATCAGCAGATTTTAGGAGAGCACAGACACATTAATTTAGCTATCGCTAGTGGGTAATGTCGAACGTAGGAAAGCATTTTACTCCTCCTCAAAACGTAGTTACAAAGTAATTTCTAACTGGAATTCAGTGACTACTTCCATGTAAAGTATAACATATTATACTTTACTTCGTAAAGTGTGGGCTCTCCGAGGGGGCTTGCAGACACCTACTCGACTTTTCAAGCCGAGTAGCTGCGCACCTTTATGGTGTAATTAGCTGATACCATTTGAGGTTTTTGTAGTCTCCAAAATTGTGACCGATAAAACCTCAATAAAAAAGCCCTCTGAAGTCAGAGAGCTGATTTGAGCCCGGGCTAAAATCTTAGTGGAAAAGATGAAACTCCTTGTGTTCATCGAACACTGTGTCATTTCCCTATTTTCATACGGATTTTTGACACCCTTAGCATCATGATTCTTGCTAGATAAACCGTTTATAGGCTAGGCGACGAGGCGAAGATTGTACGAAACTTTCAGTGAAACAAAAAAAATCTCCCCGAAGGGAGAAAAGCTAGTTTATTTTACCTTACAGTGTTAGGAACCGTAACCGAAGATTATACTTGAGTATAGCGAGGTAAGGTGACAACGCAAAAAAGCTACCCAATTTAGAGTAGCTTTATTATCAAGATATGCTCAATTGAACACGGCCTAAGCACTTGGCAAAAAAGATAAAATCTCCTAGAAACTGAAGTTTCTTCGTCAATTTTCCTATTTTTGCTTTGTGCTTTTGACGGCCTTTGTATCTTGAATTAGCGACGAAGTCCTAGAGAGTTGATCAACTCACGGTAACGGTTAACGTCGTTTTTACGCAAGTATGCAAGCAAGTTACGACGGCGACCGATTTTTTTCATCAGTCCACGGTAAGTAGCGTGGTCTTTTTTGTGTTGTTTGATGTGTTCGTTAAGGTGGTTGATTTCCCAAGTAAGGACAGCAACTTGAACCTCTACTGAACCTGTATCACCTTCGTGACGTGCATATTGTGCAATGATTTCATTTTTTTTCTCTTTTGAGATTGCCATGATGTTTCTCCTTTTTATTTGGCTTCATCCGAGTGACAGGTTGGCATGCCTGTAACCAAGAAGAAGTTATTTGTCTTTACGACAATCCCTATTCTACCAATAACTAACTTCTTTGTCAACAGATTTACTTTCTTGTTTTAAACATGCTATAATAATCATAGCAAGAGATTTAAGTTGTCTGTTTTTTTAAAACGAGCTGATTATCATGCCTAGATTCTATTCCCATCTCCCCCACTATCTGGTCATCTTTTTCTTTTATTGGCCTCTTTATGAATTATTTTCACTGCTCTCATCCGGTCCCAATCTGCTAGGACTCATCTTCTAAATATCTTTATCTTTTCTCCGTTAGTAACCTTCATCGTTTCTCTTCTTTACGGTTACCGCTTCCCTTTTTCCCTTTTGACATTGGATTGCTCTTTTGCTTTACTATCATTTCTTTCCACGATTTTAGCATTGTCTACTTTTTAGCCTATGAAACCTTTGCTCTGGTCGGCATGGCTTCCGGTATTGGTATCAAGCATATTCTGCAAAAATAAAAAACAAAAAACTTTCACAAAATCCTTGAAAAATCTCACAATCATGCTATAATAATCCATAGAGACAAGTCACTTAGTCCCTTTCTACTAGAGAGTGCGTGGTTGCTGAGAACGCATAGAAAGACTATACTGATACTACTCTTGAGTTTTTTATGAAAACATAAAACGGTGGCCACGTTAGAGCCAATCAGAGGTGTCCCTCTCTTTTGAGGTACATAAATGAAGGTGGAACCACGTTGCGACGTCCTTTCGAGGATGTCGCATTTTTTTATTAGGATACTAATTATGGAGTTGCAAGAATTAGTGGAGCGCAGTTGGGCAATCCGACAAGCTTATAACGAACTGGAAGTTAAGCATCATGATTCCAAGTGGACGGTAGAAGAAGACCTCTTGGCTTTATCTAATGATATTGGAAATTTCCAACGACTGGTGATGACAAAACAAGGACGCTACTATGATGAAACACCCTACACACTGGAACAAAAACTTTCAGAAAATATCTGGTGACTATTAGAACTTTCTCAACGTTTGGATATAGATATTCTGACGGAAATGGAAAACTTCCTCTCTGATAAAGAAAAGCAATTGAACGTTAGGACTTGGAAGTAGTCTGCTGATAAAAAATCAATGCTTAGAAACTATGAAATAATAAAAAAGGAGAACATCATGATTAACATTACTTTCCCAGATGGCGCTGTTCGTGAATTCGAATCTGGCGTTACAACTTTTGAAATTGCCCAATCTATCAGCAATTCCCTAGCTAAAAAAGCCTTGGCTGGTAAATTCAACGGCAAACTCATCGACACTACTCGTGCTATCACTGAAGATGGAAGCATCGAAATTGTAACACCTGATCACGAAGATGCCCTTCCAATCTTGCGTCACTCAGCAGCTCACTTGTTCGCCCAAGCAGCTCGTCGTCTTTTCCCAGACATTCACTTGGGAGTTGGTCCAGCCATCGAAGATGGTTTCTACTACGATACTGACAACACAGCTGGTCAAATCTCTAACGAAGACCTTCCTCGTATCGAAGAAGAAATGCAAAAAATCGTCAAAGAAAACTTCCCATCTATTCGTGAAGAAGTGACTAAAGACGAGGCACGTGAAATCTTCAAAAATGACCCTTACAAGTTGGAATTGATTGAAGAACACTCAGAAGACGAAGGCGGTTTGACTATCTATCGTCAGGGTGAATATGTAGACCTCTGCCGTGGACCTCACGTTCCATCAACAGGTCGTATCCAAATCTTCCACCTTCTCCATGTAGCTGGTGCTTACTGGCGTGGAAATAGCGACAACGCTATGATGCAACGTATCTACGGGACAGCTTGGTTTGATAAGAAAGACTTGAAAAACTACCTTCAAATGCGTGAAGAAGCTAAGGAACGTGACCACCGTAAACTTGGTAAAGAGCTTGACCTCTTTATGATTTCACAAGAAGTGGGACAAGGACTTCCATTCTGGTTGCCAAATGGTGCGACTATTCGTCGTGAGTTGGAACGCTACATCGTTGACAAAGAGTTGGCTTCTGGATACCAACACGTTTATACTCCACCACTTGCTTCTGTTGAACTTTACAAGACTTCTGGTCACTGGGATCATTACCAAGAAGACATATTCCCAACTATGGACATGGGTGACGGGGAAGAATTTGTCCTTCGTCCAATGAACTGCCCACACCACATCCAAGTCTTCAAACACCATGTTCACTCTTACCGTGAGTTGCCAATCCGTATCGCTGAAATCGGTATGATGCACCGTTATGAAAAATCTGGTGCCCTCACTGGTCTTCAACGTGTGCGTGAAATGTCTCTCAACGACGGTCACCTTTTCGTTACTCCAGAACAAATCCAAGAAGAATTCCAACGTGCCCTTCAGTTGATTATCGATGTTTATGAAGACTTCAACTTGACTGACTACCGCTTCCGTCTCTCTCTTCGCGACCCTCAAGATACTCACAAGTACTTTGACAACGATGAGATGTGGGAAAATGCCCAAACCATGCTTCGTGCAGCCCTTGATGAAATGGGTGTGGACTACTTTGAAGCCGAAGGCGAAGCAGCCTTCTACGGACCAAAATTGGATATCCAGGTTAAAACTGCTCTTGGAAAAGAAGAAACTCTTTCTACTATCCAACTTGACTTCTTACTTCCAGAACGCTTCGACCTTAAATACATCGGAGCTGATGGCGAAGAACACCGTCCAGTTATGATTCACCGTGGGGTTATCTCAACTATGGAACGCTTCACAGCTATCTTGATTGAGAACTACAAGGGTGCCTTCCCAACATGGCTTGCACCACACCAAGTAACCCTCATCCCAGTATCTAACGAAAAACACGTGGACTACGCTTGGGAAGTGGCCAAGAAACTCCGTGACCGCGGTGTCCGTGCAGACGTAGATGAGCGCAATGAAAAAATGCAGTTCAAGATCCGTGCTTCACAAACCAGCAAGATTCCTTACCAATTGATTGTTGGAGACAAGGAAATGGAAGACGGAACTGTTAACGTTCGTCGCTATGGCCAAAAAGAAACACAAACTGTCTCAGTTGATGATTTTGTTGGAGCTATCCTAGCTGATATAGCCAACAAATCACGCGTTGAGAAATAAGAACCTAGCATAAAAGCCTCCAGTCCGGAGGCTTTTTCGTCTATTCTCACTCAAGGACTAGGTTCACTTGAGCAAACTGAATCCGCGCTATCGTTCCTTTTCCGACCTCAGACTCGATACGAATCTCGTGCCCCAGTTCTTCAGAAATTTTCTTAGATAGGTAAAGGCCAAGGCCAGATGACTGCTGGGTTAGGCGTCCATTATATCCTGAAAATCCACGTTCAAAGACTCGGAGGACATCACTGTTTTTTATCCCGATTCCCGTATCCTTGATACAAAGCTCTTGCCCCTCCATATAAATCTCCAGACCACCTTCCTTAGTGTACTTGAGACTATTTGAGATAATTTGCTCAATAACCACTAGCAGCCACTTTTTATCCGTCACGATTTCTTTATCAAGGTCATGTAGATTGACATTTAGGCCTTTTTGAATAAAGAAAAGAGCGTATTTACGAATTATTTCCTTGACCAAGTCCTCAATTTGAACCTGCTTTAAGACCAAATCATCATGAAAACTTTCTAAACGCAGGTACTGTAAAACTAAATTGGTATAGGAGTCAATCTTGAAAATTTCCTGTTCTAATTGCTGCTTCAGTTGGCGGTCGACCACTTCTGCAACTAAGAGTTGACTGGCTGCAATGGGGGTCTTAATCTGATGGGCCCACAAGGTATAGTAATCCAGCAAATCCGTCAGTTTTCTTTCTGCGTCAGACCTCTGCTGATAGAGTTCCATCTCACGCGCTTCTAATTTTTCAGCCAAGGCTCTTTCCAAAGGAGACTGAGCTTCCCTCTCCCCATAGAGAATTTCCTGACGATAGACCTGCGTTTCCACCAATATGTCCCAAGTGAAAAATAAGATGGTTACAAAGCAACACAAGAGGAAAAAGTAGAGAAAGTAAGTTCCCAAACTGGCAAATAAAAACTGAAAGAGCAAAATCAGAAATGCTAAAGCAAGCAGATAGACAAACAGACGACTACGGGAGCGCAGATAGGCTAGAAAAAATTGTTTCCAATCAAGCATGCTTCAGTCCGTACCCTATCCCTTTCTTGGTCTCGATAAATCCTACCAAGCCCTGCTCTTCCAATTTTTTACGCAAACGAGCCACATTGACAGAGAGGGTATTATCATCAATGAAAAAGTCACTGTTCCAAAGTTCCCGCATGAGGTCGTCACGCGCTACAATATTGCCTGCATGCTCAAATAACACGCGTAAAATCTGGAATTCGTTCTTGGTCAAATTCAAGACTTGCCCTTGATAATGTAAATCCATGGATTTGGTATTGAGGATAACACCAGCATATTCCAGTAAACTCTCGTCACGCCCGAACTCATAGGAACGACGCAGCAAGCCCTGAACCTTGGCTAAAAGAACCTGCTGGTCAAAAGGTTTGGTCACAAAGTCATCCGCCCCCATATTGATTGCCATGACAATATCCATAGCCTGGTCTCTCGAAGACAGAAACATGATGGGAACCTTGGAAATCTTACGAATTTCCTGACACCAGTGATAGCCATTAAACAAAGGCAGCCCAATATCCATGAGGACCAGATGAGGTTCCGACTGAACAAATAGACTCAAAACTTCCATAAAGTCTTCTACCAAAACCACTTCAAATCCCCATTCAGAGAGCATTTTCCCGACCTGTTGACGAATAACCTGATCATCTTCTACTAGTAAAATCTTGTGCATGCGCTCCTCCTTTTCTATTATTATAACAGATTTTTCCATGCTCGAAGGTCTGAAACTGAATTTGAAATAGCTTGTTTTTAACCAGCAGAGACAGGCAATCCTACTAGCTAATTTGAGGGAAATTTGATAAGATAAATAAAAAGAAAGGAGCACTTATGACCAATATTTTTGACTACCTGAAAGTTGTCGCATATGATTCCTTTTACGACCTACCTTTAAATGAATTAGACATTCTAACCTTAACAGAAACCACCTACCTTCCCTTTGATAATCTAGTCTCCTCAACTCCTCAGCGACTTTTAGATTTGGCACCTCAGGTTCCAAGAGAGTCCAGCATGTTGACCAGTAAAAATCGTCTCCAATTATTGGATGAATTAGCTCGACACAAGCGCTTCAAAAATTGCAAACTCTCCCATTTTATCAACGACATCGACCCTGAATTGCAAAAGCAATTTGCGGCTATGACCTACCGCCTCACTCTCGATACCTATCTGATTGTCTTTCGTGGGACTGATGACAGTATCATTGGCTGGAAGGAAGATTTCCACATGACCTATATGAAGGAAATTCCTGCTCAAAAGCACGCCCTATGCTATTTAGAGAACTTTTTTGTCCACCACCCTAGGAAAAAAGTCATTCTAGCTGGGCATTCCAAGGGAGGAAATCTAGCTATCTATGCTGCTAGTCAAATTGAGCAAAGCTTGCAAAATCAGATTACCGAAGTCTATACATTTGATGCACCTGGTCTCCATCAAGAATTGACACAGACCGAAGGTTATCAAAGGATAATGGATAGAACCAAGGTCTTCATTCCACAAGGTTCCATTATCGGTAGGATGCTGGAAATTCCTGCCCACCAAATCATCGTTCATAGCACTGCCTTGGGTGGCATCGCCCAGCACGATACCTTTAGTTGGCAGATTGAGGACAAGCACTTCGTCCAACTGGATAAGACCAATAGTGATAGTCAACAGGTAGACACAACCTTTAAAGAATGGGTAGCGACAGTCCCTGATGAAGAACTTCAGCTCTACTTCGACCTCTTCTTTGGCACCATTCTAGCTGCTGGAATTAGCTCCATCAATGACCTGTCTTCCTTTAAGGCTATTGAACACATTCATCATCTCTTTGTCCAAGCTCAATCCCTCACTCCAGAAGAAAGGGAAACCATGGGACGCCTTACCCAATTATTGATTGATACCCGTTACCAAGCCTGGAAGAATAGATAAAAAGCTTATGAAAAGGTAATACTCTTCGAAAATCTCTTCAAACCATGTCAGCGTCGCCTTACCGTATATATGTTACTGACTTCGTCAGTTTCATCTACAACCTCAAAGCAGTGCTTTGAGCAACCTGCGGCTAGCTTCCTAGTTTGCTTTTTGATTTTCATTGAGTATAAAAACCTTCTCATAAGCTTTTCTTGTTTTAAAGAAAAAATCAATCCTTCATCTGACTCTCTGCATCGGCCACGACTTGTTCTAGGCTGGTCTGACCAAGTTCAGCCTCCATAGCTCGCTGGATTCTCTCCAATTTTTGATCCAAAACCTCATGAATATGAGCTCCGACTGGGCAATTTGGATTTGGATTGTCATGGAAACTAAAGAGTTGGCCTGTCTTACCAAGACACTCCACCGCCTGATAAACATCTAAAAGACTAATGTCTTTGAGATCCTTGACAATCTCTGTCCCCCCTGTTCCACGCGCGACTGAAATCAGCTCTGCCTTCTTCAACTGGGACAAGGTTTTTCTGATAATGACAGGATTGACCCCGACACTAGCAGCTAAAAAATCACTGGTCACCTTGCTTTCCTTCCCCTTGAGGGCAATGATTATCAGCATATGAGTCGCAATGGTAAATCTACTTGGAATTTGCATGCTCTTCTCCTTTTTACGAGACATCCCTGCCTCTACTCTTCTTTTTCTTTTATTATACCCTTTTTAGTTGTAATGTCAATCATTACCACCTTTCAACCAGGCATCTAACTCCCTATCGTATCCCTCTTTCTGGGCCAATTCTCTCAGAAATTCCTGATTATGAGTATGATGGATACCATTGACCAGACTTTCATAATAAACCTCAAAATAGGGAAGTTTCAGGTCTTTAGCCCGCTGCAATTCAGCTGCCACATCGTAGTCTACCCGTCGGAAGTTCATATCTACCAAGCCCTTGTCATCAAACTCCAAAATCATATACTGGGCCCGCAAGTCCTTCCGCAACTGAGCATCTAGAAAGAAAGGCTGCCCAATCGAACCCGGATTAACAATCAATTGCCCACCAGTACCGTAACGAAGCAACTGCTGGTGAATATGACCATAAACAGCAATATCACAAGGTGGATTGGTCACCAAGCGGTCAAAATCCTCTTGCGCTCCAGTATGAATCAACTCACGCCCCCAATTCTTATCAGGTAGATGATGGCTAATTCCCACCGTCAAAGCCCCAAACTGACGATGAAGCTGGAGTGGTTGATTGTGGAGCAATTCGATTTCTTCTAGGGAAATTTCCTCTAAAACATATTGGCACTGGCGCAAGAGATAGCGTTGACTGGGACGAGTACTATCCAATTCCTTGCGGACACCATGCCAAAGACTGTCTTCCCAGTTTCCCAAAACTCTAGCTGTAATCGGTAGTTGAGCCAACAAGTCCAAAATCCTTCTACGCCCTGTCCCTGGCATGAGAATGTCTCCCAAAAGCCAGTATTCATCCACTCCTAGCTGCCGAGCATCTGCCAAAACAGCCTCTAAAGCAGTGGTATTTCCATGAATATCTGAAAGAAGAGCTATTTTCGTCATATCCATCTCCTCGTTTTTTCTCTTGCAATAAGTATAACATAAAAAGTCACAGCTAGAGAAATCTAGCTTTTTTTGATATACTAGATAAAGATATTAGACAAGAGGAAACGAATGACCCCAAATAAAGAAGATTATCTAAAATGTATTTATGAAATTGGCATAGACCTGTATAAAATCACCAACAAGGAAATTGCTGCCCGCATGCAAGTCTCTCCCCCTGCCGTAACTGAAATGATCAAACGGATGAAGAGTGAAAACCTCATCCTAAAGGACAAGGAATGTGGCTATCTACTGACTGACCTCGGCCTCAAACTGGTCTCTGAGCTCTATCGTAAGCACCGCTTGATTGAAGTTTTTCTAGTTCATCATTTAGACTATACAAGTGACCAGATTCACGAGGAAGCTGAGGTCTTGGAACACACTGTCTCTGACCTGTTCGTGGAAAGACTAGATAAACTGCTAGGTTTCCCTAAAACCTGCCCCCACGGAGGAACTATTCCTGCCAAGGGAGAACTCCTCGTTGAAATCAATAACCTGCCACTAGCTGACATCAAGGAAGCTGGCGCCTACCGCCTGACTCGGGTGCACGATAGCTTTGACATTCTCAGTTATTTGGATAAGCACTCACTTCACATCGGTGATTCGCTCCAAGTCAAGCAGTTTGATGGCTTCAGCAACACCTTCACTATCCTTAATAAAAACAATGATTTACAAGTGAATATGGACATTGCCAAACAACTCTATGTCGAGAAAATCAACTAATTTCTCAAGTACCCCAACCAACCCTGAAAGTTTGATTTTCAGGGTTTTCTTATCTATTTTGTATATCAAAAACGATAGTAAGCGCTTCCATAATCCAACTAAATATTGTATAATAATTATATAAACTATTCCGTCACTAACAGAGGAAAAAAGGAGGTTTTATCATGAAAAACATCATATACATCAAAACCATTCAACTCCTTGTCATTGATGGAATCATGCTGGCATTTTTGACATTTAAAGAAGGGCTTACTTGGGATTGGATTTTAATTTATAGCGGTTGGCTCATTTTCTTTCATCCTGTGCTATTGACCTATCTTTCTAACCAGCTTTGTGACCACTTTAGTCAACTCTATTCCCAGATTAGACCGAGATTCTGGCGATTTGCCTTACAAATCCTCCTATGGGATAGCCTGATGATTCTCTCCTTGATATGTTTAAGTGGTACCCCACTTTTCCTTCAGGGGACTCTCCTCATCCTAGGACATCTCATCCCTTCCTATCGCACCTGCCAAATCCTGAAACAAGACTTTCCCCAAGCCTATCAAGCACCGATTTCTTTTGGAGTATTTTATGATAGATGAGAAAAACCAAGCCGGCTGGGCTTGATCTTTCTTATCTATTTTTAGTATCTAGGATAATGGTAACTGGCCCATCATTGACCAGCTCAACCTGCATATCCGCTCCAAAGATACCTATCTGAACAGGCACTTCTTGCGCTAGTTTTTGGTTGAAAACATCATAGAAGTCTGATGCCATATCAGGTTTGGCTGCTTCTGTAAAGGCTGGACGATTGCCTTTCTTGGTATCCGCAAAGAGGGTAAACTGGGAAATAGAAAGGATTTCTCCTTCAATATCTTTGACAGATAGGTTCATCCTGCCTTCTGCATCTGAAAAAATCCGAATATTGACCAGTTTTCTCACAGCATAGTCCAAATCTTCCTCTTGGTCCTCTGGTCCAACACCAACCAGCAATAAGAGCCCCTGATTGATTTTTCCCTGAACCTGACCTTCGATACTGACTTGGGCTTTTTTAACACGTTGGATAATGATTTTCATAATAGCCTTTCTAGTAAGAACTCAGACAATTAACCGTTGGTTCGTTTGACAGAGTAAACTTCTGGCACACTCTTAATCTTGTCCACAACCGTAGTCAGCGTCGAGAGGTTGGTAATGCCAAAGGACACATGGATATTGGCAAATTTCATATCCTTGGTTGGTTGGGCATTGACTGTTGAAATATTCTTGGTTGTGTTTGAGAGAACTTGCAGTACATCGTTCAACAATCCTGTACGGTTGAGGCCATAAATATCAATATGAGCCATATACTCTTTATTTGAGCTAGAGTACTGACCTTCCCACTCCACATCAAGGAGACGTTGCTCGTAGTTTTCTTGGGCGCGCAGGTTCATACAGTCCACACGGTGAATAGCCACACCACGACCCTTGGTAATGTAGCCGACAATATCATCACCAGGCACGGGGTTACAACACTTGGCAATCCGCACTAGGAGACCAGAAGCACCTTCAATGACCACACCACCTTCATGCTTGACCTTGAGGGTTTCTTTATTTTCAACCTTGACCTCGCCACCTTTGACAAGTTCTTCTGCCTCAGCCTTGGCCTTGGCACGTTCTTCTTCACGACGTTCCTTTTCAGTCAGACGATTAAAGACAGTAATAGCACCGATTTCCCCAAAACCAATGGCCGCAAAGAGGGAGTCTTCTGTCTTGTAGCTGGTCTTTTGCAGGACTTGGTCCATATGACGCTTGTCCATAAATTTATTGGCCACATAACCATTTTCTTGGAACTGGGTCATCAACATTTCACGACCCTTATTAACAGATAATTCCTTATCTTGGTTTTTAAAAAACTGACGAATCTTGTTGCGCGCCTTGCTGGTCTTGACCATATTGAGCCAGTCGCGGCTAGGTCCAAAGGAGTTGGGGTTGGTGACAATTTCAACCTGATCCCCTGTTTTGAGCTTGGTTGTCAGTGGAACCATACGGCCGTTGACCTTGGCACCAGTCGCTTTTTCACCGACTTTAGTATGGATTTCATAAGCAAAGTCAATAGGTCCTGAATCTTTTGGAAGAGAACGGACAGCTCCATCTGGTGTAAAGACGTAAATCTCCTCAGCCAGATAGTTTTCCTTAACAGAGTCCACAAATTCCTTGGCATCATCAGCCTGATCTTGAAGCTCCATCATCTCCTTGATCCAGTTCATCCCAATAGCAGACTCCTTGCTGTTAACCTGCCCCTTAACGCCTTTCTTATAAGCCCAGTGAGCCGCAACCCCGTACTCAGCCACCTCGTGCATGGCCTTGGTCCGAATTTGGAATTCAATCGGCCCTTTTGGCCCATAGACAGTCGTATGGATAGACTGGTAACCATTTGCCTTGCGGTTAGCGATGTAGTCCTTAAAGCGACCAGGCATGGGTTTCCAAAGCTCATGCACATAACCAAGCATGGCATAAACATCACTTTGGGTATCCAAAATACAACGAATGGCAATCAGGTCATAGATTTCCTCAAACCGTTTTCTCTTGTCCTGCATTTTGCGGAAAATTGAGTAAATATGCTTGGGACGACCATAAATCTTCCCTTTCAAGTGACGATCTATCGTATACTCCTCTAATTTTGTGACTACCTCATCCACCAAGGCTTCACGCTCTCTGCGCTTTTCCTTCATCATATTGGTAATCTTGTAAAACTCTGTCGGGTTGAGATAACGGAAAGACAGGTCTTCCAATTCCCATTTGACACTGGAAATCCCCAAACGGTGAGCAAGTGGGGCATAGATTTCCATAGTTTCTTTGGAAATGCGCTCCTGCTTGTCTTTTCGAAGATGTTTCAGGGTTCGCATATTGTGCAAGCGGTCAGACAGTTTGACCAAGATAACGCGGATGTCCTCAGACATGGCCATGAGCATCTTGCGATGATTTTCAGCCAACTGCTCTTCGTGAGACTTGTACTCGACCTTGCCAAGCTTGGTGACTCCGTCAACAATCACGCGCACATCGGGACCAAACTCTCTTTCCAAATCGTCCAAGGTCGCATCTGTATCTTCCACCACATCATGCAAGAAACCACAAGCTACCGTTACAGCATCCAGCTTGAGTTTGGCTAGAATACCTGCCACTTGAATAGGGTGAATGATATAAGGCTCGCCTGATTTGCGGTATTGACCACTATGACAATCCACCGCATAGACCAAGGCCTTATGGACAAAATGGACATCCTCTTCCGTTAAATATTCTTTGGTTAAAGCGACAACTTCTTCGCCTGTTAAATTCACTTCTTTTGGCATCTCTACTCTCCAATTCTTCCTACCATTTTATCACTTTTTTAAGAATATGAAAACTAGATTGGAACAGAATAAGAAAAAAATAATTCAGAATTGCTTGATAATTCTGAATTATTGGTCCATAATATACTACGAAGTTAGATTTTAAACTTAGGTGATAGAAGGAGAGATAGAAGAACGGAAACCATATTGTAACCCAAAGACTTTTTGACTTCCCCAATTTCCCTGAAGATACGAAAGATAAACGTATCACATACACTGGTACCTTGACTGGATTTTGGAATTAATACTCAATGAAAATCAAAGAGCAAACTAGGAAACTAGCCGCAGGTTGCTCAAAGCACCGCTTTGAGGTTGTAAATAGAACTGACGAAGTCAGCTCAAAACACTGTTTTGAGGTTGTGGATAGAACTGACGAAGTCAGCTCAAAACACCGTTTTGAGGTTGCAGATAGAACTGACGAAGTCAGTAACCATATATACGGCAAGGTGACGCTGACGTAGTTTGAAGAGATTTTCGAAGAGTATAAAAATCCTCAAGATACTTTCTTCTATCCTTTAGTTTATAAGGAGAACACCTATGAAAAAAGCTGCTATTTCTATCTTTGCTCTCCTAGTGTTAGGAGTTAGCTGCCTGTTTCTATTCAGCCAGCAAAGTTATAAAAAAACAGTCGTTCAATACTATGCTAACGACCAGAACCTGCCCAATAGGATAACGTATAGTGAATATAGCGACAAATGAGAAGCCAACTACGGTGGCACTCTAAACATCACATCTATCAAACAAGCTAGTGACGGAGTTTATGCAACCTATGAAGGGCAATTGACACCTTTCCAATAGTGATAAATTGAGAACCAGCCTGTCTTCATCTAGTCATGCTGGTTTTTAAGTTCATTCTAAATCCTTACCTATTCTCCCTAACTGTGCTATACTTAATTTAGTACATTCTTTGAGATTGGAGATAAAATGAAAATCCATAAAACTGTGAATCCTGTTGCCTATGAAAATACCTATTTCCTAGAGGGCGAAAAGCACCTTATCGTGGTAGATCCTGGTAGCCATTGGGAAGGCATTCGTCAGACAATCGAGAACCTCAACAAACCTATCTGCGCTATTCTCTTGACCCACGCCCATTATGACCATATCATGAGTCTGGACTTGGTTCGCGAGACTTTTGGCAATCCTCCTGTCTATATCGCAGAGAGTGAAGCCAGCTGGCTCTACACTCCTGCCGATAATCTCTCTGGTCTCCCTCGTCACGATGATATGGCAGATGTGGTCACAAAACCTGCAGAACACACTTTTATCTTTCACGAAGAATACCAACTAGAGGAATTTCGTTTCACTGTCTTGCCAACACCAGGACACTCTATCGGTGGTGTTTCTATCGTCTTCCCTAATGCTCACCTAGTCTTGACAGGAGATGCTTTGTTCCGTGAAACCATCGGACGAACGGATCTTCCGACTGGTAGTACAGAGCAACTCCTTCATAGTATCCAGACCCAACTCTTCACCCTACCAAACTACGATGTCTATCCAGGACATGGTTCAGCTACTACTATCGCTCACGAAAAAACCTTCAATCCTTTTTTCTAGCAAGATGATGACAGATGATGACAATCGATAGCACAATTTAATACTCAATGAAAATCAAAGAGCAAACTAGGAAACTAGCCGCAGGTTGCTCAAAGCACAGCTTTGAGGTTGCAGATANNGTAACATATACATACGGCAAGGCGAAGCTGACGTGGTTTGAAGAGATTTTCGAAGAGTATTAGAATTATAAAAAACGCATAATATCAGATGTAGAAAATTTGATATTATGCGTTTTATCATGAAAAGATTTTCTAAATCATCTCCTCAAATTGATTTTTTCACAGTCTAAAATAATTGATAGATAAACTATGAATTGGAGTTATTCTGACTCCTTACGAAAGCTAAATAATCCAGCAGTTAGAGTTAACATTCCAAATAGGGTAGCGAGAATTGAGTGATTTTCTCCAGTATTTGGCAAAGTCTTAGCTACTTGTTTCGAAATAGTTTCAGTCTTAGTTGCTAACGACTCAGCTTGAGTTTTTGTACTACTTGCGTCATTTCCTTTTTGTTCAGTATTACTACTATTTACAACTGGAACAGGAGTTGTACTACCTCCGTTATCACGGCTTGCGGCAACTTTGAAAGTCATAGCATAGATACTAAAGTGATTGGTTTCAAAAGTAACCTTATCTGTATCTTGTTTGAACTTCAATGCCTGTAAAGTACCATCTGGAGCAACATAGTAAACATTTTCAACTGGCTTATCGGCAGAAAGACTTACTAGAACCATGCCATTTGGCTGGATAGCTTTACCATTCGCGTCATACAGATGAATGTCAAAGGCCTTGTAGTCTTTTGATTCAAGTGAAGTCGGCTTGGTTTCTTCTACCTTGATATAGCTGACATTTTTGAGTGTTGCTTCTGAACCATGCACTTGAACGCTTCCAGCTTTGTTCGAAAGAACACGAGTATTGTTTGAGATGGCTGGATTAAGCGTAGGCGTTACGGGAGTTGTCGGTGTTATTGGAGCAACTGGATTCACAGGTTGTTCAGTTGGTTTCTCTGGCTTAGCAGGTTGTGGTTGATCTGGAACAGCTGGTGCAACTGGTTTTGGTGTGTCAGGAACTACAGGTTTCTCACTTGGCTTCTCAGTTGGTTTCACTGGCTTAGCAGGTTGTGGTTGATCAACTGGAACAGTAGGAACACTTGGTTGCTTGTCTGGCTTAGGTTGTTCACTTGGCTTAACTTCAGGTTTTACTTGCTCAGCTGGTTTTTCAGCAGGGTTCTTAAACAAGAAAACGTAAGTATCGTAGGTTTCACCAAATAGATTGTATGAATGAGTTTTAGTTTTCTCATCATAGCGATTTGTTTCTTCACTTGGGAATCCTGGATAATAGAGTTCTTCCAGTTTTCTATCCTTAGTTAATGTATAAACCTGAATATCTTCTTTCTTCTCTTTTGATTTGATAGTTAAAGAGATGCCACCACCTTGGAGAGTTCGATTTGTTCCGTAAGTTGGATTTCCATTTTTATTAGGAACTTCATAGAAGATTGTATAAGCTTCGTAGTTCATTCCTTCCAACTCTGGAACTTTTACTCGAACAAGAGCAGGTTTAAACCTACTGTCCATATCTCCAAATCCGCTACCTTTAAATTTTATCTCTTTACCGTTTTCGAACATCGGATTATTGAAATTCGAATTAAAAGTATTTACTTTTATATGAGAGCCTGCATGAAGCAGGTCTGGTTCAGCTGTCCACCAACCGTAAGATGTTTTTTCTACATTTTCAGTAGGAAGGGGAGCAGCAAGGTCGTTTGTTGTTAGAGTAGGACGACCTGTTCCATTATTAAACCAACGTTTTGGCTGGTCGTTGCGATAAGGAATCTTTGGCAATCCAGTATTTTCGGCTGGTTCCACTGGTTTAGCAGGTTGTGGTTGTTCTGCAGGTTTAACCTCTGGTTGAGGGGTTTCTGCTGGTTTTGTAGCCGGAACGGGTGTTTCAGCAGGTTTATTTTCAACCGGCTTGTTCTCAACTGGTTTCGGTTGCTCAGTTGGCTTAACTGTTTCCGCTGGTTTCGGAGTTACAGCAGGTTTTTCCGTTTCCACTGGTTGCGGATCTTTAGGAGTTGGTTTTTCTTCTACTGGTTTATTTTTAGTGTAAATAAAATAGTAGCGGAAAAGATTATCTCCTTTACCATTTTTGTAACCAGAACCACGCAAAGCATAGGCTGCATCATAACTAACTCTAACAACTTTTGGATCTGGGTTGATATCTGGATGGTCTGTGGTTGATTTTACAACGTGGCTAAAAGTGTAGCCGGGAATTCTTGCTGCTGTTATTATTCCATCTGCACTATCTTTGTCATGTACATTCCATGTAGAGCTAACTTCTGCTTGTTTTGGACTATCAATTCTTGATTCAGTAGTGTATCCATGTTTTTGGACAAGATCAGCATCTAAGAAATCTGCTTGGATTTCATATTTTCGAACGCTTATATCTGAGAATGCTGGCACGGCTCCAGGTTTTTCTGGGATTAGTCTATGGATCAGTTCATCCATATCAACTCCGTCAGCAGCCCAAAGCTTCTCATTAGCCTCAGCTATCAGTTTATTGTACTCTTCTTGAGTCTTAGCTGCTCCTTTCTTATAGGCTAAATCCTCTGCTACCATCTTCTTCATCTCTTTAGAATCTGTTATAGGTTGTTCTGGCTCAGGTGTTATGATTGGTAGACCTGGCTCGGGTAGCTGATTAGTTGGATCGACGTTGTATTTTTTCTGTATCTCAGCATTTTTCTTGTCCTGTTCGATAGCTTCATCTGTTCCGTTCGCAAGAATATTGCCCTCGGTCGAAGGTTTTTCGACAGGCGCGGGCTCTTCTACCGGCTTTTCAGCAGGTTTCGAAACTCCTACGTTCGGTTTTGGCTTTGGTTTAGCGATTGGGTCGAGCATACTGAAATCAACCCAGCTACCATTAGGTTTTGGTGCGGGTGTTGGTTGAGTAGCGTTAGGTTGAGCGGCAGCGTTTGGCTGTGGCGCAACGTTTTCCTCGGCACGCACCAAAGTTGATGCGGCAGCGCTAAGAGCAACAGTAGAGAAGGTGATGACACCTAGTTTAGTTAGTTTATTCATAATTTTTCCTCCTTGGGAATGTAAAATTGCCTTTTTAGGCTTATAAAATAACAAAATCAACTTCCTTTCAAGACCACAAAAGCAAAATTTTGAGCCAACTCATTCTCTAAACATTTAATGTTCTTGATAGAAGCCTTAAATGAACCTTTATCCATTAACTGAACAATACAGCTATTACACTATTACATATCTTAATAATTTTTAAATTTTTTGTTACCATAAGCTCGCTAACTACTTTAGAGATAGGGAACTAAGTGTATCGCGTAACGACCGTTAAACGATACACAAAAAATACCAGTCTAATACAGGTTAAAAACACTGTTAAACTCGTATTTTTTAAATATTCATATTGTTGTTTTGACTGTTTCATCAAACGGTCGTTAATCGAAACAAATTTACAGCTTCATTCTACCATTTTTCCCTATTTTTAGCAATGATTTTCCGTTTTTTTTTGACAATTGTTCGCCACTTTATTGCGTTCTAACACTTTATATAGGGTTGATGTAGAAATTTGTTCAGCTTTTGCAATATTACGTATGCTTATATTTGAATGTAGATATTTGTTAAGTATCCGCTCCTCCTTTTCTTTTGAAATCCGTTTTGCTCCTAATCTAACACCATTTTCCTTAGCTTTTCGAAGTCCTTCTTTTGTGCGAAACCTCAGATTTTCCAGCTCATTTTCTGCCACAAAGCCTAAAATGACGCAAAGTAACCTGCCAATAAGAGAGTCTGTTTCTAGTTTTTCATGCAAACTGACTAGCTGAATATGATATTCATTAAATTGTTCAATAAGTTCTAGTAGCTTAAACATAGATCGAGTCAGTCTATCTAACTTATAGATAGTGAAAGTAACCTGCTTGCCATCTTTCGAAAAGTCAGAGGCCAGTTTTAAGGCTTTTGTAAGTTCAGGACGAGTGTTATTTGCACCAGATTCCTTTTCTATAAAAAGTTTATCGCAATGTTTGAGAGCTTCGATTTGCACTTTCAATCCTAGGTCTTGCTTATGAGTAGATACACGGGCGTAGCCTATGTTGATAGTCTTTTGAGACATAAAAATCCTCCTGTTATCTTGATACAGAGGGATATTTTACTATGAATTTTAAAATAAGAAAAGACTTCAATTTCATAATCCCTATGAACTACACCCCAAAAGCTAGATTATTCTATCTAACTTTTTAGGGTGTACATAGATAGGGAAGGTGTAATTATAGGAGTTTTACTTGTCTCTTTGTATTACCAAATAATCACGCGCTCTTCTGGTGAACGCCACATTCCGTCACCTTCTGTGACATCATAGGTTGTAAAGAAATCATCGAAGTTTGGCACTTGTACATTGACACGAAGTTTGGCTGGCGCGTGCACATCGACACTAGCCAAAAGTTTCATAAATTCTGGACGACCTTTCATGCGCCAGATGCGACCGAAGTTGTAGAAGAACTCTTCTGCTGAGAAGTCTGCTTCTCTCTTAGCTGCTTCAAGCGCTGCTGCGATTCCTCCCAAGTCAGCCACGTTTTCTGATACAGTCAATTTACCGTTAATGGTTGCTCCATAAGAATCCTGTCCATCAAATTGGTCAATGACTTTTTGTGTTTTCTCCTTGAAGGCAGCATAGTCGCTCTCTGTCCACCAATCCTTGAGGCTACCATTTTCGTCAAAGGAAGCTCCGTTGGTATCAAAGGCGTGGGAAATTTCATGGGCAATCACTGCCCCAATACCACCGTAGTTAGCAGAAGATGACTGATGCAAGTCATAGAAAGGCGCCTGTAAAATAGCCGCAGGAAAGACAATCAGGTTCTTCTGTGGATTGTAGTAGGCATTGACCATATGAGCAGGCATGCCCCATTCTTTGTAGTCTACAGGTTGGTTCCACTTGCTCCAACTGTGCTTGATTTCCACACGCGCAAAGGCTAGAGCATTCTCAAAAAGACTGGCAGTTTCATTCACCACCTTATCCTTGTAACGTGCAGGCAATTCTTCTGGATAGCCAATATAAGGTTTGATCACATTGAGCTTCACGATAGCCTGTTTACAGGTTTCTGGAGTGAGCCAGTCATTCTTAAGCAGACGCTCCTTATAGACATCAATCATGGTTGCCACTTTTTTCTCCACATCCGCCTTGGCTTCTGGAGAGAACTTCTCACGGGCGTACCAAAGACCCAGGGCTTGCTTGAAAGGTTCCTGTGCTAGATGATAAGCTGCTTTGACCTTATCTTTTGCCTCTGGAACTCCAGAAAGGGCACGGCTGTAGGCACCAGACAAAACACGGATATCCTCTGTTAAATAACTGGTTGAAAGATTGACTACACTTAAAATTAAGTTTGCTTTGAGAAGAGGCCAAGCCTCTTCACTATAGAATTGGTCTGCTGCTTGCCAGAAACGTTCCTCGTCTACAATAACCTTGTCTGGTACTTGTCCAAGAACGGCTTGGAAGAAGTCATCCAAAGGTAGGGCAGGCGCGAATTTCTTGAAATCTTCATAAGAATATGGATGGTAAAGTTTAGCATACTCTGAACTTTCTTCATTAGAAAGCACCACTGCTGCAATTCGGCGATCCAATTCAAGTCTTTTCTCTAGCAAGTCTTCAATTTCTCCATCAGAGAAATCATAAGCCTTGAGGAGATTTGCGCTGCTTTCTTTCCAAAGAGTCAAGAGCTCTTCGCGCTGAGGATGCTCTTCTGCATAGTAGGTCGTATCTGGCAAAATTGTGCTTGGAGCGCTAGCCCATAGAACATTGATTCTAGCATCCATAAAGTCTGGCGATACACCAAAAGGAAGGAAGTTTGGTTTTCCTGCAAGTTCAAACTCTGCTAGTTTGGCAGTGAAATCTGCAAAAGTCTCCAATTCTTGGAATTCTTTAAGGAGTGGTAAGACAGGTGTGATACCGTCAGCTTCTCTCTTGTCAAAATCACGAACTAGGCGGTGGTATTTGACAAAGTTTGCCAAGATAGCATCCTCAGGCACCTCTTCTCCTGCCAACCACTTGTCTGTTGTCGCCAGCATCAGGTCTTCAATTTCCTGGTCTAAATCAACAAAACCTCCTGTTTGAGACTTATCTGCTGGGATTTCAGCTGTCTGTTGCCATTCTCCATTGATAGCATCATAAAAATCATCTTGATAACGTGTCATCTTGTTCTCGCTTTCATTTGTATTTGTCTTTATCTTAACAAAAATCACTAGGGAATGCAATTAAAAATGAACTTTCCTTTTCTATCATTTTTCAGTTATTATTTCAATTTTTTAAAAATTCACAAAAAAATTAATTGTCTGAAAAATGAATTGACAAAAAATATATAAAATGATAAAATTCTATCTATCTCATAGCTTTGCTACTTGAAATTTAAATATTAGGAGGTAGATTTTATGCTTAAGCAAAAACGTGTTCATTCTGTAAGTATTGCAGGAATCGCAGTAGAAGGATAGTAATACTTTCTTCACCGAGGCTGGTAACTAGACTTTCTCTAGTTACCTTTTCTTTTAATTGATATAAGGAGATATAATGGATCTACTAAAAGCTCGTCCAAAACTAAAAAAGGCTTACCCAGTAGTATATAAAGACGGATCGGTCTATATAGGTGGGGTTGGAGAAATTACAGAATATGAAGACCCTAGCGGAGCTATTGAATACATGCTCAAAAAAATGGATGGAATTAATACCGTCGAAAAAATCATAAGAGAAGTTTCAGAAACCTACAGTGAACTATCACCATCTGATGTAATGGAAGCTATTGATGAAATCAGTAAAGAACGATTTATCGAGGATTTAAATCTTACTGGTTCTAAAATATTATCCAAGTATGAATTAGAACGTTATCACAGAAACATCAACTTTTTTTCATCTTACGCAACTTTAAGTGAAAATAAATATATTTCTCAAAAAAAATTAATTGATTCAAAAATTGGAATTATTGGATTAGGCGGATTAGGCTCTCACATTATATATGACTTAGCTGGCTTAGGTATAGGAGAAATAAAAGCTGTTGAATTTGATGTCGTTGATATATCTAATTTAAATAGACAAATTTTATATAACTTTGATGATATAGGAAAGAGTAAAGCAAGTATAGCAAAACAACGCATCTATGAATTTAATCCTCAAATAAAATTTACTGTTGAGGAAAAGAAAATCAATTCATCTGAAGATGTTGTTGAATCATTCCGAGGATTCGACTGCTTAATACTAGTTGCGGATAGACCTAAAATCAAACTAGCAAGATGGGTAAATGAAGCTATAGTAAAGCTGAATATTCCTTTATTTTGTGCAGGTTTAGAAGCGCAATGAGTCCTGCAATATACTATTATCCCCAAAATATCTGGATGCATAGATTGTTGGAGAAATACTATCCAAAAAGAACACCCTATTTCTCACCTAATCCTTGAAGAAAGAACTCGTTTAAATTTAGTTGGTGACAATACTGCCATAGCTCCTCTAGTATCTGTAGCAACTGGTATCATTTGTTCAGAAGTTACAAAATATATCACTGGTATCGGTGAATTAACTACTGTAGGCCAATTAAAATCTATAGATATGAATACAATGACTACAAAAATAGCCGAGCATTGGCATATAGATCCCAATTGTATAACCTGTCGTGGAGGTAATATTATTGAATAGAAATTACAAAATATTGTGGCTAACATTTCTTGTATCCAACTTTGGTGATTGGCTAAGAAAATTAGCTCTACCTTTGCTAGTATTTGAGAAAACAGGATCTCCATTTCATATGGCTACTCTATACGGTATTTCATTTTTACCATGGATTTTATTTTCTCTAGTAGGAGGTATATTAGCAGATAAATTCAAAAAAGTATATATCATTTCAATATGTCATTTAATCTCATTAGTCATTCTAAGTTTGCTAATAATATCTTTTAAAAATGATAATATACTCTTACTCTTAATTTATATTTTAACCTTCCTGCTCTCCTCTACAGAGCCATTAGTCCACCCAGCATTTCAAAGCTTGTTACCACAGATTGTAACAGACAATCAGCTATCAAAAGCCAATTCAGGAATCCAACTTATTGACAATACATTAAATCTTATTGGTCCTATGATTAGTGGTTCTGTTCTATTACTTATTAATCCAGCTAAAGTTTTATGGGTCAATGCTCTTACCTTTTTAATTGCCAGCCTATTAATTCTCTGCATAAAAACTCCAGAAAATACACTAGTAAATATCTCTAAAAAAGAGAGTCTTTCTAAAACAATATCTATTGGTTTGCACTATGTAAAAAATGATAAAATCATCCTAAGTGGAGCTATTCTTTTTTTTGGAACAAACTTTGGTATTCATATATTTCAGGCCAACTTAGTTTACTATATTACAGATGTTCTAGGCTATACCTCCTTTCACTATGGATTAATACTCTCAATAGCTGGTGTAGGAGCTATATTAGGTGCTATTCTTGCCCCTGAATTAATTAAAAAGTTTAGATATGGAAAAATCCTCTCCATCAGTACAATGCTAGCTGGTCTATCTACTATGTTGCTATCAATTAACACAAACTATATATATATGGGAGTATTTTTAGGTTTGAGTAATATGTTTGGCAATATCAATGCCATTACATATTTTACGTTACGACAAAAAGTTGTCAAAAAAGAAATGTTGGGACGTGTTGTTAGTATTACTAGAATGATCTCATTTGCTTCTATCCCCTTAGGAGCATACCTTGGAGGGATACTTGTTTCACATAACTTAACTATCATAAGTATTCTAATATTAGCAGGTACTATAAGATTTCTTGCAGGGGGATTTAGTTACTTTAGTCCATTAACCAAAAGTAAAAACTATTGATGTTTAAAGTGTGATATACTGATTCAAAATAATTCATCAAAGAATCGCTCATACTCAACAAAAATCAAAGGGTAAACTAAGGGGTTATCCATGGATAGATTAAAACACTTTTTGAAGTACAGATAGTAAATCTAATTAAAGAATCTTTAAAATCATAAAAACGCATAATATCAGGTGTATAAACCTTGAGATTATGCGTTTTATTAGACCTCCTACTAAATATATAGCAAAATAGAGTTAGTTGGAGTTGGAGCTGGAGTAGTACAATGCTGCTTCTAAGGCATTTTTATAATTTACTTTGAATTTCTAACAATGTTTTAAAAAACTCGGTGGACTATTCCAAATTCAATCCACTATATATTGATTCCCTTGTGTGATGTGTAAAGATTTTTTAATGACTTATTTTAATTTTTTCAAAAATTAACTTGACTTAATTTTTTTTTTAATGTATATTAAGAGACAGGAGGAATATAAGTTTATGATACGTATCGAAAACCTCAGTGTCTCCTACAAAGAAACGTTGGCACTTAAGGATATTTCACTAGTGCTCCATGGACCAACAATTACCGGCATCATTGGTCCAAACGGCGCTGGGAAATCAACACTATTAAAAGGGATGCTGGGAATTATCCCACATCAAGGTCAGGCATTTCTCGATGACAAGGAAGTTAAAAAATCCTTACACCGAATTGCCTATGTCGAACAAAAAATCAATATCGACTACAACTTTCCCATCAAGGTCAAGGAATGCGTCTCGTTAGGACTATTTCCCTCTATTCCTCTCTTTCGAAGTTTAAAGGCTAAACATTGGAAGAAAGTGCAAGAGGCCCTTGAAATCGTCGGCCTAGCTGACTACGCTGAACGTCAAATTAGTCAACTGTCTGGAGGTCAATTCCAGCGGGTCTTGATTGCCAGATGTTTGGTGCAGGAAGCCGACTATATCCTCTTGGATGAACCCTTTGCTGGGATTGACTCTGTCAGTGAGGAAATCATCATGAATACGCTGAGAGATTTGAAAAAAGCTGGGAAGACGGTTCTCATCGTTCACCACGACCTCAGCAAGATTCCCCACTACTTCGATCAAGTCTTACTTGTCAATCGAGAAGTGATTGCCTTTGGTCCAACAAAAGAAACTTTTACCGAAACCAATCTAAAAGAAGCTTACGGTAATCAACTCTTTTTCAATGGAGGTGACCTATGATTGCAGAATTTATCGATGGATTGCAAAAATTCCATTTCCTACAAAATGCCTTGATAACAGCTATTGTCGTCGGGGTCGTAGCTGGAGCTGTAGGATGTTTCATCATTCTACGCGGGATGTCACTCATGGGAGATGCCATTTCACATGCTGTCTTACCAGGTGTAGCCCTCTCCTTCATCTTGGGCCTTGACTTCTTTATCGGAGCCATTGTCTTTGGACTGCTAGCTGCCATCATCATTACCTACATCAAGGGAAACTCGATTATCAAAAGCGATACCGCCATCGGCATTACCTTTTCTTCTTTCTTAGCCCTCGGTATCATCTTGATTAGTGTCGCTAAAAGTTCAACTGACCTTTTCCATATCCTTTTTGGTAATATCCTGGCCGTCCAAGATACGGATATGTTTATTACCATGGGTGTTGGGGCAGCCATTCTCTTGTTAATCTGGATTTTCTTCAAGCAACTCTTGATAACTTCCTTTGATGAACTCTTGGCTAAAGCCATGGGAATGCCTGTCAATTTCTATCACTACCTTCTCATGGTACTCTTGACTCTCGTGTCTGTAACAGCCATGCAAAGTGTCGGAACTATCCTGATTGTAGCCATGCTGATTACCCCAGCTGCAACTGCTTATCTGTATGCTAATAGCCTGAAAAGCATGATTTTCCTTTCCTCAACCTTTGGAGCTACTGCTTCAGTTTTGGGACTCTTTATCGGTTATAGTTTTAATGTTGCGGCAGGTTCTAGTATCGTGCTCACAGCTGCTAGTTTCTTTCTCATTAGCTTCTTTATCGCTCCAAAACAACGATATTTGAAACTAAAAAATAAACATTTGTTAAAATAAGGGGCAAAGCCCCAATAATAAATTGGAGGATCTAATGAAAAAATTAGGTACATTACTCGTTCTCTTTCTTTCCGTCATTGCTCTTGTAGCATGTGCTAGCGGAAAAAAAGATGCAGCTTCTGGTCAAAAACTAAAAGTTGTTGCTACAAACTCAATCATCGCTGATATTACTAAAAATATTGCTGGTGACAAAATTGATCTTCATAGTATCGTTCCGATTGGGCAAGACCCACACGAATACGAACCACTTCCTGAAGATGTTAAGAAAACTTCTGAGGCAGACCTCATTTTCTATAACGGTATCAACCTTGAAACAGGTGGCAATGCCTGGTTTACCAAATTGGTAGAAAATGCCAAGAAAACTGAAAACAAAGACTACTTTGCAGTCAGCGAAGGGGTTGAAGTTATCTACCTTGAAGGAAAAAATGAAAAAGGTAAAGAAGACCCACACGCTTGGCTCAACCTTGAAAATGGGATTATCTTTGCTAAAAATATCGCTAAACAATTGAGCGCCAAAGACCCTAACAACAAGGAATTCTATGAAAAAAATCTCAAAGAATATACTGATAAGTTAGACAAACTTGATAAAGAAAGTAAGGATAAATTTAATAACATCCCTGCTGAAAAGAAACTCATTGTAACCAGCGAAGGAGCATTCAAATACTTCTCTAAAGCCTATGGTGTCCCAAGTGCTTACATTTGGGAAATCAATACTGAAGAAGAAGGAACACCTGAACAAATCAAGACCTTGGTTGAAAAACTTCGCCAAACAAAAGTTCCATCACTCTTTGTAGAATCTAGTGTGGATGACCGTCCAATGAAAACTGTTTCTCAAGACACAAACATCCCAATCTACGCACAAATCTTTACTGACTCTATCGCAGAAGAAGGTAAAGAAGGCGACAGCTACTACAGCATGATGAAATACAACCTTGATAAGATTGCTGAAGGATTGGCAAAATAAGCCTCTGAAAAACGTCAGTACAATGAGCTGGCGTTTTTTCTATGCCCACATTTTCGGTCAAATCATTGGAAAATTCTGACCGTTTCAGCTAAAATGGAAGAAAAAAGATTGGAGTATCCTATGGTAACTTTTCTCGGAAATCCTGTGAGCTTTACAGGTAAACAACTACAAGTCGGCGACAAGGCGCTTGATTTTTCTCTCACTACAACAGACCTTTCTAAAAAATCTCTGGCTGATTTTGATGGAAAGAAAAAAGTCTTGAGTGTCGTGCCTTCTATCGATACAGGTATCTGCTCAACTCAAACGCGTCGCTTTAATGAAGAACTGACTGGACTGGATAATACGGTTGTCTTGACTGTTTCCATGGACCTCCCTTTTGCCCAAAAACGTTGGTGCGGGGCTGAAGGTATTGAAAACGCCATCATGCTCTCAGACTATTTCGACCATTCCTTTGGACGTGATTATGCTCTCTTAATCAATGAGTGGCACCTATTGGCACGCGCAGTCTTTGTCCTCGATACTGACAATACGATTCGCTATGTTGAATACGTGGACAATATCAACTCTGAACCAAACTTCGAAGCCGCAATTGCAGCTACTAAAGCCCTATAGAAAAAATCCTCTGTCACAAANNTTTGTGACAGAGGATTTTTGAATATTAGTAAATAGAAGTTCAATCAGCTAAAAACAACCACCTTATACTCTTCGAAAATCTCTTCAAACCACGTCAGCTTTATCTGCAACCTCAAAGCGGTGCTTTGAGCAACCTACGACTAGCTTCCTAGTTTGCTCTTTGATTTTCATTGAGTATTACTCTACAGATTTCAAGGCTTCTAACATATCAACCTTTCTCAAATGATGATTAACAAAGAAACCAAGCAAGGTCAAAATGATACTTACTGCTGCCACTGAGATTACATAGACTTCCCAGCCTACCTGTGGATAAAAGAGAATAGTCGCTGGTGAAATCATTTGAATCAAAAATTGGTGTAAATAGAAACCAGATACCAGACCAAGGACGATTCCAACAAGGGACAGCACAATCGTCTCACGGTAAATGTAGAGAGTGACTTCATTATTATGAAAACCGAGAACCTTGATAGTGGAGAGTTCACGGATTCTTTCAGCTACGTTGATATTGGTCAAATTGTAGAGGATAACAATAGCCAACAGAACCGACACGATGACCAAGATGGTCATGGTCTGATTGAGTGAGCTAGCGACGGAGTCAAAGAGGCGAATGGCTGAAGCATTTTGGACAACACTGGACACCGCAGCTTGATTCATAAGTAAGCCTGCCTGTCTTTCGATACTAGTAGCACTGGTATCTCTTAACGAGACCAAATAAGTGTTGGCTTGGGGTAGCTGTCCGTAAATTTGCTCATAGCTAGCCTGACTCATATAAATAAAATGACCAACGTAGTTCTCAGCAATGGCAGCGACCTTTAGCTCCTTACCTTCAATTTCTAAAGTCTGCCCAACCTTGACACCTGCCAGCTGGGAGAGTTTATCCGTGATAACGACCCCAGTTTTTAATGTCAGCTCCTGCTGATGATTTTGCAGATAAATAAAGGGAGTCAAATCTTCCTTATCAGTCATCATAAGGGTAATTGTTTGAAGACCTGCCTTACCTTTGAAATCCTTGTCTAGCGTCTTAGAATAAATTTTCTGGTAGTCTTGAATATCCTGCCCTTTCAACACTTCTTCTAACTCTGCCTTGTCCTGATTGGTCGCACTAGGATTTTCAGAGACAATCATCTGATACTGTTGGATTTGTTGAAACTGTCTAGACGGAACTCCTGCTACAGAGGATTGGATTCCCAAACCTGCAAAGAGCAGAGCTACAGAACCTGCCACACCAAAGATTGTCATCAACATCCGTTGCTTATAACGAAAGATATTGCGAGCTGTTACCTTATGGGTAAAACTGAGACGACGCCAAATAAAACCGATGCGCTCCAGTAAGATTTTAGCTCCTTTGACAGGAGGTTTAGGCAGTAAAAGCTGGGCTGCTTCATCATGAAGTTCCCTACGAGCTACCAAGTAGGCTGGTAGAACACTAGCCAACCAGCTCAAGACAAGAGCCAGTAAGCTATAGGTCCAATAGAACTGAATCTGGGTTTCTCCCACCACCATTCCTTTTGTAATGACACTTGAAATCACACTGGCTAGTAAATAATGGCCAAGTATACTACCTAGAGCCGTTCCGACAGTCCCAGCTACTAGACCGTAGAGAAGAAACTTGGCGATAATATCCTTACTACGATAGCCCAAGGCCTTAAAAATCCCTGCATGAGTTCGCTCTTCATCCACAAAGCGAGTCATGGTCGTAAAGGTCACCATGGCTGCTACGGCATAAAGCACCACAGGAAAGATATTGCCCACTGCTCGAATACTGGATGAAGCATTGCTATACATGAGATAGCCCTGACCACCTGGCATGGTCTGACGATTATAGACCTGATACCTTGGCTCCACCAAATCATCCAAGACTTGCTGATGTTTTTCTAATTTTTCCTTTTCTTGGTCTAGATTTTGTTCAGCCTGCTTTAGCCTATCCTCTTCCTTGCTCAATTCCTGCTTGGCTTGGGTAAGTTGAGCACTGGCCTGCTCTCTCTGGGCTTGAGGAAGCAAGGCTAGTTGACTTTCTTGAGCCTGTATACGAGCTTGAGTAGCTGCTAAACGACGCTTGCCTTCCTGCAAATTAGTCTCAGCCTTGTCAAGGGTCTCTTGCCCCTTATCGAGAGACTCTTGCCCTTCTTTTTTCAACACTTGCAGACGTGCCTTGCCATTATCTGACAAAGCTTGTTCAAGCTCTTCCTGATGTTGCTTGGATTTCTCTTCATAAGCTGCTGAAAAAGCATTTAAACCTGCTAAATCTTGATATTTCAAACGAGCTATATTGTAGACTTTCTGATCAAACTGACTAGGTAAAATCACCCCATAGGCTGTCAGAGTCCCACTTCCACTTCCTGCGTAGCCCATATCTCGCTGGGAGAGGATTTCAGCTGAATCCACAAAACCAGTAATGGTATAAGTATGGTCTTTTAAAGAGGAATGACCCTCTTCTTTTTCTTTAAAACTAATCTCCTGGCCCACACTATATTGACTCTGCAGATGACTGGCCAAAGCGATTTCCTTGTCTGACTGAGGAAGTCGTCCTTCTCTTAGCTGAAAGGTTGAAATTCGCTCTGGTTTGGAATACAGCCGAATGGCATCCTGCCCATTATCCATAGCCACATCTGTCAAATAGCCAAACTCGACCTCTGCGCCCTCTATCTGTTCTAGTTCTTCTTGATCTGTTTGATCCAAACCATAATTAGACATAACTGCCAAATCCAAGGTTTGAGCAGTTGTTAAATAAGCATTAGCTGTCGCCTCCATGTTGGGGCTAGTCACTTTGAGGCCTACTAGGGCTAAAGAACCCAACATCATCAAGGTCAAGATGGATAAAAAACGTCCCTTGGAGCCTGTGAAGGACTGAATCAAGTCCTTCCAATAGGTTTTTCGCTTGATCATGCTAGTACTCCAAACTGTCGATATCCTGAGGATGCTGGTTGATCACCACATCCTTGACACTGGCATCGTGCATATGAATCACGCGATCAGCAATGGGCGCCAAAGCTCCATTGTGAGTCACGATAATCACCGTCGCCCCCTTTTGACGAGACATGTCTTGGAGAATCTTCAAGACTTGCTTGCCCGTCTGATAATCCAAGGCGCCTGTTGGTTCGTCACAAAGGAGAATTTTAGGATTTTTGGCTACCGCGCGTGCAATGGAGACTCGCTGTTGCTCCCCTCCAGACAGCTGAGCTGGGAAATTATTGAGACGATGAGCCAGACCTACATCTGTCAAGACCTGCTCAGGATCCAAAGCATCTGTCACGATTTCAGAAGCCAACTCCACATTTTCCTTAGCAGTCAAATTGGAAACTAGATTATAAAACTGAAAAACAAAACCAACATCATTTCTACGATAATTGGTCCTCTGGTGGGAACTATAGTCTGCAATATTAACACCATCTATCCAGATTTCCCCATCATCATTGGTATCCATTCCCCCAAGAAGGTTAAGAACCGTTGACTTGCCTGCACCAGATGCACCTAGAATAATAACCAATTCACCCTTTTCAATTTCAAAATTCACATCGCGATTGGCCACAATCTCCGTGTCCCCAACCTGATAACGCTTGTAACAGTGTTTCATCTCAATATAAGCCATCAGTGCCACCCTCTCTTAAACAAATTACTTCCTACTATCATTATATCGCTTTTTCAAGCCATTGGAAACTGGGAACAAAAACAAAAAGCCTAGAAATCAATTCTAGACTTACATTTTTTTATTTTCCAAGGTAGTATTCAGAAACTACGTTCAATTTTTCGTCGAATTCGAATACCAATGGTGGGAAGTTAGGGATTTCCACGTCCATGATCTCGTCATCTGACAAACCTTTGATGTGTTTTAAAAGGGCACGGATTGAGTTACCGTGAGCTCCTACGAATACGTTTTTACCATCTTTAAGAGCTGGAGCGATTTTATCTTCCCAGAATGGAAGGGCACGTTCCAAAGTCACTTTCAAGTTTTCAGCATCTGGAATAACTGAATCGTCAAGTGAAGCGTAACGACGATCAGTGTGAGCTGAATGCTCATCATCACGGTCCATGTTTGGAGGCAATACATCGTATGAACGACGCCAGATGTGAACTTGCTCATCACCAAATTGCTCAGCAGCTTCAGCTTTGTTTTTACCAGTCAAACCACCGTAGTGACGTTCGTTCAGGCGCCATGATTTTTCAACTGGAACCCACAATTGGTCAGAAGCTTCAAGAGCCAAGTTCGTTGTTTTGATAGCACGTTTCAATACTGAAGTGTAAGCTTGGTCAAATTCGATACCAGCTTCTTTGATCAATTTACCAGCGTCAATCGCTTGTTGTGTACCTTTTTCAGACAAATCAACATCAGCCCAACCAGTGAAAAGGTTAGCTTTGTTCCATTCAGACTCACCGTGGCGAGCAAAAACCAATTTTACCATTAGATGGATTCTCCTTCAAATTTTCCGAGGTTTCCCCTCGTTTATCTATTCTATTCTACACAATTTTTCACAAAAAAGCTAGTCAAAACCAAAAAGGAAAGGACTGTTTGGCAATCCTTTTCCTTCTTAGTATCAGACAACAACCTTACTTCTCTTCAAATCCTTCTGCGACTGCGTCCGCAAAGTTTTCTTCTACGATGCTTGCACAGTGGTCACAGATGACTGCCTGGTAGGTGCGTTCTGCTGTTGTTGGGTCGGTGCGACGGCAACGGTCACATACTTGGCCTGCAGCGCGTTCAACAGTGAAGGCGACATCTTCAAAGCTAAGGGCAGCTTCTGGAGCTGGTCCTTCTGCGATGGTCAACTCAGACACGATCAAAAGTTGTGCTACATTGCTGTTTACTGCTTCGAGTAGAGTTTTCACAACTTCATTTGGATAAACTGTCAAGTGTGCTTCAAGTGATTTACCGATAACTTTTGCATTACGAGCTTCTTCCAAGGCTTTTTGTGCTTGTCCACGAAAGTCCATGAAGGCTGCCCATGTATCCAAGATTTCTTCTTGGTTAGCAAATGTCTCTGCTTCTGGTAATTCTGACAATTGGACGAAGTCTTCGGCTTCAAACTCAAGGTATGACCAGATTTCTTCCGCAGTGTGAGGAAGGATTGGTGTCAAGAGTTTGGTGATTTTCACAAGAATGTCATAGAAGACAGTCTGCATTTGACGGCGTTCCAATGATTTGGCACCTTCGATGTAAACAACATCTTTAGCAAAATCAAGGTAGAAGGCTGATAAATCAACGTTGATAAAGTTCACCAAGGCCTTGTAGATTGTCAAGAATTCAAAGTTTGCATAAGCATCACGAATCGTTTTCACAAGCTGGTTAAAGCGAATCGTCATGTACTTATCAACTGAACGTAGTTCTTCATAAGCTACTGAATCTTGAGTTGGGTTAAAGTCAGATGTATTGGCAATCAAGAAACGAAGGGTGTTACGAATCTTACGGTAAGTTTCAGAGACTTGGCTCAAGATATCCATAGAAATACGCACGTCATTGCTTGAGTCAACACTTGTTACCCAGAGACGCAAGATTTCAGCACCAAATTGTTTTTCAACATCGCTTGGAGCAATGGTATTTCCAAGAGATTTAGACATCTTCTCACCTTTACCATCAAGGGCAAAACCTTGTGACAAGATTTGTTTGTAAGGTGCTACGCCATGGTTGGCAACAGATGTGATGAGTGAAGAGTTGAACCAACCACGGTATTGGTCAGAACCTTCTAGGTAAAGGTCTGCTGGGTAAGTCAACTCAGGACGGTTTACAACCACTCCATTCCATGATGAACCTGAGTCAAACCAAACGTCCATGATGTCAGTTTCTTTTTTGAACTCTCCGTTTGGTGAACCTGGATGAGTAAATCCTTCTGGCAAGAGGTCTTTGGCATCACGTTCCCACCAAATGCTTGAACCGTGTACTTCAAAGAGTTGAGCTACATGCTCAATCGTTTCAGCAGTCATGATCGCTGTACCATCTTCAGCGTAGAAAATTGGAAGTGGAACACCCCAAGCACGTTGACGAGAGATAACCCAGTCGCCACGGTCACGAATCATATTGTAAAGACGGACTTTACCCCATTCTGAGTGGAATTTCACTTTTTCAATTTCGTCCAGGATTTCTTGGCGGAATTTAGAAACTGAGGCAAACCATTGTGGTACTGCACGCCAGATGATTGGTTTCTTAGTACGCCAGTCAAATGGGTATGAGTGAGAGATTTCTTCTTGGGCAAGAAGGAGGCTGCCGAGTTTTTCAATAACAGTTGGTACAACCTTGTCGTAGAACTGGCCTTCAAACTCAGGACCAGCATTCCCCATCATGATACCGCGTTCATCAACAGTCACTGCGACTTCAAGACCATTAGCAATACCAACATTGTAGTCGTCCTCACCAAAACCAGGGGCTGTATGGACAATACCAGTACCAGAGTCAGTGGTAACGTGGTCACCAAGAATAACCAATTCATCTACAGCTGTATCCCATGGGTGTTCTGTTACGATGTGGTTGAGTTCTTGACCACGGTAAGTTGCCAACACTTGAACATCAGCCCAACCAAATTTCTCAGACAAGCTATTCAATAATTCTGCAGCAACGACAAACTTACGAGTTTCACCAGCAGGTTGAACTAAAACGTAATCAATATCTGCTCCAACCGTCAAACCACGAGAAGCTGTGATGGTGAATGGAGTAGTTGTCCAAACAACGATGTAAGTATCTGTATCTAGAACACCTTTGCCATCTTTTACCTTATTGGCATAGTAAAGGGAAGTTGAAACCAAATCATGGTATTCAATTTCCGCTTCGGCAAGGGCTGACTCAGATGACCATGACCAGTAAACTGGTTTTGCACCACGGTAGATATAGCCTTTATTAGCCATCTCACCAAATACACGGATTTGAGCTGCTTCATAATCAGGAGTCAAAGTCACATATGGATTTTCCCAGTCACCAGAAACACCCAAACGTTTAAAGTCTTCACGTTGTTTATCTACTTGAGAAAGAGCGTATTCACGGCAAAGTTTCAAGTACTCAACCAAGTCCATTTCTTTACGTTTGACACCTTGTTTTGCCAAAACTTGCTCGATTGGCAGACCATGAGTATCCCAACCTGGGATAAATGGTGCGTAAAAACCTGACATAGATTTTGAGCGAACAATGATATCTTTTGAAATCTTGTTCATAGCGTGTCCAACGTGGATATTTCCGTTCGCGTATGGAGGGCCATCATGCAAGGTGAAATGAGGTTTTCCTTGGTTCAATTCTTGACGACGTTGGTAAAGTTTTGCATCTTCCCATTCCTTTTGCCAAACTGGCTCTTTGGTCGGAAGGCCTGCACGCATTGGGAAAGCTGTTTTCCCAAGGTTAAGGGTATCTTTGAGTTTCATGGTATCTCCTTTATAAATAATAACAAATTAAAAACCACGACTGCCAAAAAGGACGAAAATCGCGGTACCACCTTTATTCGGAAAAAGATCTAGTCTTTCTCCCTCTTATCCCGTAACGTGGGGAACGTCAAATCCTACTAACTTCAGACTTGAGTTTTTGAGAGGATAATCTTATCAATAGGGATTACAGGACTCACACCATCTCCTGCTCGCTGGAAATATAAGGATAAGATATTGTTCTCAGAATATTTCTTATAAAATTGTAACGGATTCTTGCGGTGCTTCAAATCCTGGTGCTGAATCAAATGTTTCTGTAGCTGGTGTTGGAGCCGAAGGATGTACTGGAGCTACTTCTGGCTCTTCATACATTGGACCAACTGGATGAGCAGGTTCTTCTTCCATTTGAGGACCCACTACAGGAGTTGGAGCTTCCACTTCCTGTTTAGTCTGAGCTTCAAATTCAGCCAATTCTTTATTGGCTGCTTCAATACGAGCCTGTAACTCTGCCATTTCTGCTTGAGAGAACTGACGTGTCATATCAATTGGTTCTTCCTCAATTGGAGCTGGAATCGGTTCTCCAAGTACCTCGCTAACCACTTCTTTAAAGGCTTCATCACTGGTTTGAAGATAAGTAGCTGTTGGGCGAAGAATATCTTCCCAGTCTGAAGATTCAACAATAGCCAACTGACTCTCAATTGTAGATTTGAGACGTTGGTGGAAGACACGGCTCTTGTTCTTCAACTCTTCGGTTTCAACAGCAACTTTCTTAGCATTGTCTGTTGCTTGACGAAGAATCTCGTTTGCCTTATATTTAGCTTCTTCCAACAAGCGTTGCGCATCCTGCTCTGCTTGATGAATGATATTGTTTGAACGTTCATGTGCTGCTTGTTTCACTCGCTCAGCTGTGTCTTGGGCAATCAATACAGACTGGCTCAATGAATCTTTCATTTCGTCAAAGTAAGACAAACGCTCTTCTAAACTCTTAATACGCAAATCTTTATCATGATTCGCACGAACAAGATCTTCGTAATCACGAACCACAATATCTAAAAATTCATCGACTTCTTCTGGATCAAAGCCTCTGAATCGAGTTCCAAAGGTCTTGTCCTTTATTTCTAATGATGTAATTGGCATTCTATTCCTCACTTACTTAATAATAACTGGACGGTTATTTTTTTCTTCTCTTTTTTCGTTTGTCCCTTATCTTGAAGTAATCTCAAGCGACCAAATTTTCTCACACTAATCAAATCTCCAACTTGAACAGTGTAATCTGATTTGTCTACCACATGATAATTTACTTGGACAAGTTTCTTTTCAATCAACTGGTTTGCTTGATTCCTAGATAGTTTCAAAACATTTGATAAAAGAACATCTAATCGAAAACTAGACACAGATAAATCCAGTTCTCGATACTGTTCTAGCTTATCTATTTTCTCGGCGAAAGGACGTTCCTCCAGCGAAACAGGTATACGGCCAATTTTCTTTAATCCATCTTTAAAGAGAAGAAGAAACTGCTGATTAATCATAATCTGCGCCCGTTCTTCATCTACTAGGATATCTCCAAAAAGTTTCCGTTCAATCCCTAATTGATTGATGACTGTCCCTAAAATCTTAGCATGCGTTAAATGTTCAAATTTATTGGAATACACAATTTCCTGAAGAGATATTTCAAAATCTGAAAACTCTGGTTGGAAATAATCTGGGTATAATAAAACTCGAACATACTCACTCGAGACAAATTCCCCACTACTGCTACAAGCAAGACCATAGGTTTTGGCCAAAATCTTTAATAGTTTCTCCTGATGAGGATTGATAAAAGGAGTTAAAAAAGGAGCATAGCTATCTTCTACCTTCTTTATCCATTCCATTCCCTTGTCAAGAAAGGGACGATCTTCTATGGAGAAATGCTGATAAATCCCTTTATTCATCCTATCATCGCCAGAAAACGGACTAGGTTTTCTCCTAAAAATCGAACCAAAACAATCGCAACCCAAACAGATAAATCAAGGCCCGCTATCTGTAAAGGCAGGCGTTGCAAGGGAGCAAGTACTGGTTTTACCAACGCTACAATCCAACGACCCAAACTGGATTCGTAGGCGCCTGGAAACCAAGACATGACAGCAAAGGCTACCAAAATCAGGGAGTAAATATCCACTGCATTATAAATCATACGAATTAAAAAAATCATTATCGTACTCTATTTCGTCTCATATCAAAATCAAACTCACCCTGTTGATCTTCATCTGGCAAACGAATATCTTCTACATTCACAATAACATTCACTGGTGTCAACAGATACATGGTAGAAGCTACTTTTTTCAGACTTCCAGCTAGAACATGGCAAGCCCCATCCAGGTAATCCAAACAACGACGAGCCTGCACTTCAGTCATATATTGAAAATCAATCAAGATACTTTCGTTTCCTGCCAATAAATCAACAATTTCTGTTGCGTCTTCATATTTTCTAGGATAACGAACATCTATAATGACCTTATCAGTTGCACGCTGACTCTGATTTGCCAATTCCTGTTGTCTTGCATGAAGTCTGGTGATATTGTTCTCCTTTGTTCCAGCTGATTGTGGAGTTTGAGTGATTGGGAGAGCCGGTTCCTGTGAAGAATTTACTGGAGTAAACACAGGCTCATCTCTTTTTTCATAAGGGAGACTTGAATCCTCATCCTCCGTAAAATAATCTATAAATCTATCGAATCTATCTTTTAAAGACATGGTTCTCTCCTACTTAAAAAATGCTGTACCTATACGAACAAAGGTGGAACCGAATTGAATCGCTTCTTTATAATCACGACTCATTCCCATACTTAACTCGGTCATAGGCATATTTGGAATTTGTTTTTCTTGGATTTCTCTTTGTAAATCTTGGGTCGCCTTGAAAATTTCTTTCAACTGCTCACTTCTAGCCTCAAAAGGTGCCATCGTCATTAAACCAACATATTCAATCTTATCTAGTCTGGCTAACTCTGGCAAGATATCCAGCAGTTCCTCTCTCGAAAAACCGTGCTTGCTTTCTTCTTTAGAAATATTTACTTGAAGGAAACACTTGATGACTCGGTCACTTCTTTTTTGAATTTCCCCTGCTAGCTTTACTGAATCCAAGGCATGGAAATAATCAACGTATTGAATGACATCTTTCACCTTACGTCTTTGCAAGGTACCAATCAAATGCCAAGTCACATCTCGATCTTTTAGAGCTTCATATTTTTCCAGAAACTTATCGACACGATTTTCACCGATATGATGAACACCTAGCGGAAGCAAGGCTTCCGCTGTCGGTACATCTACATACTTGGTAACTGCAATGACAGAGACTGAACCACTCTCTCGATGAGCACTCAGACTAGCCTCTGCGACTTCTCGAAAAACAAGTTCTGTATTTTCTTTTACATTCATTTACTTAACGATTTTTGAAAAATGGAGGTGTATCCAATTCATCTTCATCTTGTGATGTTGGGGCTTCAAAGCGTTCAACTGGAGAAACGACTGAATCTGTTGTACGAACAATCGATTCACGGCGAAGATCCCAATCACCAAAAGCAGATGCCTGAGTTGGTTCCAAACGACGTGGATTTTGTTTTGGCAATTCAGCTGTTTCTGCCATATCAAAATGACGATCAAAGCCATGTGAATGAGCTGGTTTCACTGTCTCACGGTAGTTAGTAGTCGGTCTAGCTTGTGGAGCAACAGCCTTCTCTACGCGGTCTTGACGAACACCCGTTGCGACAACTGTTACACGAATTTCATCACGCATACTTTCATCAATTGAAGTACCGAGCCAGATGTTCACTCCTTGACCTGCTGCCTGGTTCACAATTTGTGAAGCCTCCTCAGCTTCAATCAAGGTTAAATCGAGACCACCAGTTACGTTGACAATCACATCTTCTGCTCCATCAATTGTTGTTTCAAGAAGTGGAGAGTAAATTGCCTTACGCGCCGCTTCTACCACACGTTCTTCTCCACTACCGATACCAATACCCATGAGAGCATTCCCTTTATTTGCCATAACTGTTTTCACATCGGCAAAGTCAAGGTTAATCAATCCTGGATTGGTAATCAAATCGGTAATCCCTTGAACACCTTGACGAAGAACGTTATCCGCTTCGCTAAGAGCCTCCAAGAGCGGTGTTTTCTTATCAACAATTTCAAGCAAGTTGTTGTTTGAAATAATCAATAGAGTATCTACATGCTCACGAAGTTGGTTGATTCCTTCAACGGCAAATTGTCCACGTTTGCTTCCTTCAAAACCAAAGGGACGTGTCACAACACCAACTGTAAGAGAACCTAAATCTTTGGCGATACGAGCAATAACAGGAGCAGCTCCAGTTCCAGAGCCTCCTCCCATACCAGCAGTGATGAAGACCATATCTGCGCCACTGATAGCTTCCGTCAGTGTTTCTTCGCTTTCTTCAGCAGCTTTACGACCAACCTCAGGTTGACCTCCTGCACCCAAACCACGAGTCAATTTAGGTCCCAACTGAATAACAGTCTCAGCTTTTGTACTACTCAATGCTTGTACATCTGTGTTTGCTGCGATAAATTCTACGCCTGTAACACCTTCGTCGACCATACGGTTGATGGCATTGCCACCACCTCCACCGACACCAATTACTTTAATCACTGCACCTTGAGCAGCAGCTGTATCAAATGAAAATGTCATAATTTATTTTTCCTCTTTATTCGTCAAACATGCTTCCGATCAAGCCACGGAAACGATCTGCTAATTTCGGTTTATTTTGTGAAGCTTGTTGGAAATCCGCCATTGGTTCTGTAGGCGCCACCGGCTCTACTTCTGGAGCAGGAGCTGGTTGAACAGGCGTTGATTGTACAAACTGAGCTGTCTTTTGCAGCATCCCACCAAAACTAATTGGCTGATGACTTAAGTCATTCTCACCTTTTATCGCTCTCTGAGCCAAAAGATTCACTTCTGTTAATTGACCCGCAAATTCTGATAAACTAATCACATGCGCAAAGGCTGGATTACGGATACCAACTTGATTTGGAACATAAAGCTTGACACGGACGCCAAAGACTTCCTGAGCAAGTTCAACCATACCTGGTAAAATGGCATTCCCACCGATTAAGACAATACCACCAGGGAGCTCCAATAGACGTCTTCTATCTAATTCTTGCTTGATTTGCTCAAGGATGTGCTTAATTCGTGCAGAAATAATTTCTGACAAGTAGGCTTCCGTCACTTCAACTGCTTCTACTTCTCCAATAACTTCTACTTGGAAGGTTTCTTTGCTTGCAAGAGGCGGATAGGCTTCCCCGTAATTCAGTTTCAAGCCTTCCGCTAATTTGCGAGAGGTTTTCAAAACCTTGGAGATATCTTTAGTTACATAATCTCCACCTTCTTGGAGAATATGTGTGAACTGAAGTTCTTGGTTACGGATTGTAGCGACAGTCGTTTGACCTGCTCCCATATCAATCACTGTAGCACCAAATTCACGTTCACCTTCGTTCAAAACTGATTGAACCATTGCTAGTGGTGAAATAATAACATTTTCAACCTGTAGTCCGACACGTTCTACTGTCTTACGTAGGTTATGTAAAATAGTGCGAGGACCTGTATAAAGCAAACCACGCATTTCAAGACGAACCCCCATCATGCCACGTGGGTCACGAATCCCTTGGAAACCATCCACAATAAATTCTTCAGGAATAAAGGTAATGACTTCACGGTCAGGTGTCATACTCTTTGTCAAAGCTGATTTGACAACATTTTCAACATCTTGATCCGTAATTTCCTTGGTATCAGATGTTACTGGAATCATCCCTTGAGTTGGTTCTACCTGCAAAAGATTACCAGGCAAGCCGACATTCACTGATTTAATCGAAATGCCTGACTTTTCTTCTGCTTGGGAAATGGCTGACTTGATAGCAGTTGCTGCTGCATCAATATCAACAATAATTCCATCCTTTACACCTTTACTTTTGGCATTACTCACGCCAATTACATTTAATTCACCATTTCTCTGCTCGGCTACAAGCACCTTGACAGAGCTTGTTCCAATATCTAGACCTGTAAAAAAGCCTTCTCTAGCCATTACATCGCATCCTCTCTATCTTCCAAGTTTCGCACTTCGTATTATTCCATAGCTAAACTTAGGCATAGCTATTCACAGAATATTATAACACAAAAAATTTAATCATGCTTGCTTTTTTCCTAAATTTCCCAGCCAATTTTTGAGTTTCTATGTTCAGAAATTCTTATTTTATAAGCTGCTTGTAAAAACTCTCTAAGACAAAAAAAGAAAGCTCTGTGTTAAGCTTTCTTTGCAATCATTTTTTCTGCTTCTTGAGCTAAAAAGAATTCTAAGATTTTCTTAGTCAAACTGATAGTAGCTACCAGCACAATTGAAACAAGTAAATAATTAGCTACTAGACCATGATCCCCAACCAATGGCGGTTTTGTCAAGAATCCGTAATCCCCACCTGTTACCAAATTGACCACAAAAATCAAGGCATTTAGGGCAAAGGTCATGAGAAAAATTCCCTTCACATCCAGCAATTTCGCACTATACTGTCTCAATAGATAAACTAGAGAGTTCCCCAAGAGTGCTAAATGACCAAAGATAAAGGATAAAATGGTGATATGTGGAAAAGGGTAAGCATCTGGCACTGGATAAACAAAGGCTGCTAATGTCCCAAATGTTCCCAATAATGCAAAGTATTGTTTATATTTGGACTGACCAGGAAGCAAGAGTACCACAAACATAGCCATACGGCAATGGTAAAAGGGTAGGCTTTCTGACAATGGCATATGATTGACCCAGTACCAACCATAAAGAAGGATCAACTGAACGGCCTGTAAAATCTGGAAAAATCGTTGGTAAACCTTCTTTTCACGATAGCGATAGGCTGTATAAAAGGTCAAGGCTAAGAGCGTAAATAGGCTAACATACCAAAAAAGGTCAAATTTAGGTGGTTCTGTTGGCTGAGTTGTAAAAAAAATATCCCATAAATTCATCTAGTCTTCCTCATAATTCAAAATTTTCCTGCATATTATTATACCATGCTATTTGTCAAAAATGGATTTAGAAATACGATAATCATCTTCTTAGTCAAGATATTGCTCCCTCTGACCTTGATAAACCTGCCAAAGAATCTCGATTTGCTCCTTGGTAATGCGTTTTTCAGATAAATTCGGCAGTTGGTCAATTGCAAAAAATTGAAGGTCAGCGATTTCTTGATTTTCTTGGAATTGTCCATCGAGAAGCTTACATTCAAAAACAAACTTTGCATATTGTTTGCTCTGTAGTTGGAAACGATTGGTATCAAAAACAGCTAGCAGTCTTTCAACTTTGGCTTTAAAACCGGTTTCTTCTTCAATTTCCTTGAGAATATTTTCAGTTGGAGAATAGCCGACTTCACCAAAGCCACCTGGCAAAGCCCAACTATCCTCTCCTTGTCCCCTAACCAGACAAATCTTCTCATCCTCAACAATCCAAGCACGGACGTCCATTAAGGGAGTCGCATAAGCGGAGGTCGGTTTCAAGAGTTCTGCCACTTCGTCTGCATCAAGGTCTGATACCTGATTCAACATTTCAGATAACAGACTTCGCAAGTCTTCGTAGCGCTCACAGTCAAAAGGATCTTTTGTAAAGGTTAAGCCAGTATCTGTAAGGGCAATCATTCTTTGCAGATACTTAACAAAATCACTTGGTTTCATTTTCTAAACTTTCTACCAACATGGCTAGGTTCATAGAGTTAGAGCCCTTGAGCAAGATTTGATCATTGGCACTGAGGCTTTCCTTGACCTGCTTGACTAGGTCTTCAAATTGGTCTTGGTCTTCTGTTTTCTTGAAATAGTAAACGTGGCCAATTGGGAACATTTGACTGGCAAGTTGGGCCAATTCAGCAATGTCTTCTCCGTAGAAAATCACGGTATCCAGCACATCTGGAGAAAGGCTCAAAATCATCTGATTATGGAGTTGAACTGACTGGTTACCCAGTTCCTTCATGTCCGCTAAAACCGCAATTTTCTTGCCCCCTTCATTGGCTGGAATGGCAGAGAAGGTCTCTAAAATCAGCTTCATAGCAGTTGGATTGGCATTGTAAACATCTGACAAGATGTCTGCTCCATTGGCTGCTTTCTTCCACTCGGTACGGTTACGCGTCAATTCAAGATTTTGGAAGGCCTGACAAATTTGTTCTTCTGAAACTCCTTCTTGTAGGGCCACATAAGCAGCAATCATAGCATTAGTGGCATTGTACTTACCAGTCACTGGCAAATCAAGGGCTTGTTCCAAGAAATTAGCTTTAAAGGTCAGACTGTCCTTACGCTCAACCAAGTCTGTGATTTCCAACTCTGCTCTTTGCCCAAAACGAACCACCTTTTTATCAGTTGGCAAGTAGGCCTCTACAATGGAGTCGGCTGGGGCCAAAAGCAAGGAATTCGAAGCCATGCCATCTGCAATTTGCATTTTTCCTTGGGCAATCTCCGAACGGTCTTTGAAAAAGGCCAAATGGGCTTCTCCAACCAAGGTCACGATGGCTATCTTTGGATGAGCCAATTCAGACAAGAGATGAATATCTCCCAAGTGATCCTGTCCCATCTCCAAAACCAACTTTTCTGTTCCTTCAGGCATATGGAGAACTGTGTAAGGAAGACCAATCTCGTTATTGTAGTTTCCTTGAGTTTTGTAGGTTTTGTAGATTGTTGACAGCAAATGTGCCAACATATCCTTGGTCGTTGTCTTACCATTTGAACCCGTAATAGCAAAGACATCAACAGTCGTTTTTTCAAGATAGTAGGCAGCTAGTTTTTGAAATGCAGTCAACACGTCGTCTACTAGAATGTAGGGATGATTTGCGATTTCTTTCTCAGACAGGGTTGCTACCGCACCATTTTCAAAGGCTGTTTCGATAAAGTCATGACCATCACGCGCACCTTTGAGTGGCACAAATAAATCTCCAGTCCCAATCAATCGACTGTCAAACTCAGCCTTTTCTAACTGGGCGTTCGCAAAAAGACTAACATCATTTTTAGCTCCAACAGCTTGGGCAACTTCATGGATTGTTAATTTCATTTCTACTCCTTTAAAAAGGGTCGAAGCCCGAGAACTCTAGTCACCTGGCAGTGATGGTTCTGGCTTCTACCCTCTCTTTCATTTTATAGCAAATGCGCTTCGCGCTTGTTAAAGCTTTCCTTGGCAAGGTCAACCAAACGCTCGATTAGTTCTGCGTAGCTGATTCCCATATTGTCCCAAAGTAGTGGATACATTGACCACTGGGTGAAACCTGGCATGGTATTGAGCTCGTTTAGGAAAATCTCTCCCTTATCTGTATAGAAGAAATCGCAACGAGAGAGACCGAGGCCTCCAATGGCACGGAAGGCCGTCTCTGCATTTTGACGCATGACAGCTACCACATCATCACTGATTTTGGCTGGGATGTCCATGGTAATCTTGTTATCAATATACTTGGCATCGTAGTCATAAAAGGCAACATCCTTGACTACTTCTCCTGGTAGCGTGCTTTTGACATCGTAGTTTCCCAAGAGACCAACCTCGATTTCACGGGCATTGACCCCTTGCTCTACCAAGACACGGCTGTCATATTGAAAGGCAAGTTCCAAAGCTTGACGAAGTTCTTCTTGATTTTCAGACTTAGAAATACCGACACTAGAACCCATGTTTGACGGCTTAGTGAAGACTGGATAAGTCAATTTTTCTTCCACTTCAGCGATTTTAGCAGTCACATCATCCCCTTCAACGATAGCCACATAGGGAACTTGTGCAATGCCAGCAGATTCTAACACACGCTTAGTCGTGATTTTATCCATGGCAAGACTGGATGACAAGATATTGCAACCGACATAAGGCAATTTCAAAACTTCAAGGAATCCTTGAACAGAGCCATCTTCTCCCATCGGACCATGAAGAACTGGAAAGACCACTGCCCCTTCTTCATAGATAGCACTTGGTGCAACTTTCTTATCCCAATCAATGGTTTCATTGGTCATGAGACGGTCCTCTTGACCTGGAGTCTGACTAAATTCCTGCGTTTTGATAAAGTCACCTGACTGACTGATAAAGAAAGTCTTGACTGTGAAACGGTCGTAGTTAACCGCACGCATGATACTCTCAGCTGAAAGGACAGAGACTTCACGTTCCGCACTCCTTCCACCATATAAAAGAATAATCGTTTGTTTCATATTATTTGTCCTAATTCTACTAGAATACTCGCTCTTTAGTATATCATATTTGCTTGGTTTTTTAAAACTTGAACCTGATCCTACTCATCACACTATACAAAAAGAGGCCGATAGGAACGATTTTCAGCCTCCTTGATTTTTTATAAATGAATGGAGTTCGTAAATTTGTCTACACTTACAACTCTGTTCGATTTTCAATAGCCCGTAAGAGTGTGACTTCGTCCGCATACTCGATATCTGCTCCCACAGCAAGACCTCGTGCCAAGCGCGTAACCTTGATCCCAGCTGGCTTGAGTAAGCGGGAAAGATACATGGAAGTTGCTTCCCCATCTGCTGTGGCATTGGTTGCTACGATTACTTCTGAAACCTCACTATCCATCAGACGAGTCATGAGCCCCTTGAGATTGATATCATCTGGACTGATACCATTCATAGGGGAAATGAGGCCATGCAAGACATGATAGAGCCCGTGGTATTCTTGGATATTTTCCATAGCTGCCACATCACGACTATCCTCTAGCACCAAAATCGTTGTCTGGTCACGAGTCGGATCGGTACAGATAGAGCAAGGGTCGTCGTCTGTCAAACGTCCACAAACGGAACAGTAGGTCAATTCTCTCTTAGCAGAAAGGAGATTTTTTGCAAATTCATTGACATCGTCATCAGACATCCCAATCGTATAAAAGGCCAAACGCGTAGCCGTCTTAATCCCGATACCTGGTAACTTAGAATAGCTGTCAATCAGCTTGGCAATGGGTGTTGGATAAAGCATAATTTCCTTTCTAGTTCATTGGATGGTATTTTTGATACAAATTGATAATATCACGCGCAATGGAAGGTCCTACACCATTTGTTAAATTGGTATTATGAGGAAAGACCACTGCGACAGCGATTTGGGGATTATCAGATGGGGCATAGGCCACCGCATTGGTATTGGTTGCTTGCTGACCATCTGCCACATAGCTTTCGGCTGTACCTGTTTTTCCGCTAATGGATACCAAGGCACCATTTGAAAAGGCACGTCCAGTTGTCAATCCACTAGTACCATGGGCAACCTGATAAAAACCTTGGTGCAAGATGCTCATATCGGAGTCGGATATATTGACCTTATTCATCTCTGTCGGTTGCAGTTGCTGAATCAAGTCACCCAGTCCTCCCTTATCATTATTACCATAAATGCCTTCAACAATACGAGGAGCCACACGAACACCATTATTTGCAATAGTTGCTACATACTGAGCCAACTGCATCGGCGTATAGTTATCAAACTGCCCAAAGGCATTAGTAATGTAATTAGCAAAGCTATACTCTTTGGGAACAAATCCAGTAGATTCATCTGGTAGGTCAATTCCTGTCGCAGTACCCAAGCCATATTCGCCAAAGGTTGAACGCAGTTTCTCCATAGCAGACTCTAGATTGCTGGTGCCGACAAACATATTGGGTTGATAGGTTTGCCCCATAAGACCTAAGGCTGTTTGGACCATATAGGTATTTGATGAATACTCCAGAGCTTGGACCGCTGTGATAGGGAATGAACCGTAAGCCTGAGTATACCAAGAATTGATGGGAGCTGAACCTTGGAAGACAATGGACTGGTCTGTCAAGGTCTGGTTTCCTGACAAGACTCCATTTTCCCAACCTGAGCTGATGGTCGCAGCCTTGACAACCGAACCTGGGACAAAGACATTGGTTACCGTTCCCAAGGAATCAGGCGTCAACTCTCCCGTTTTCAGGTCATGTTTGAGTCCTGACATAGACAAAACAGCACCTGTTTTGGGGTTAAGGGCGACTGCATAGACACCTTCAGAATACTTGGCTCCTCCATTTCCTAGCTCGGAATTGAAATAACTTTTCAGCAGAGCATCCACGCTATCTTGGAAGGCCAAATCAATGGTCAGCTTGATATTGTTTCCCTTACTACCTTCCTCAATTGTATCCACGCTTTCCATATTACCATATTTATCCAGATGGATTTCTTTTACCGAGCGTTTTCCTTGCAAGGTCTCTTCATATTGCTTTTCCAAATAGGAGGTTCCTACACGATCATTTAGAGAATAGCCTTTTTTAAGATAGGCTTCTGCTTCTTCCGCTGGGAGACCAGCTTTTTCACTGGATACACTCCCTACTATAGAAGAAAGAGAAGTTTCCAAAACCTTTCGATCCCAAGAAGTAGAAATACTAATGCCAGGCATCTCCTTTGAAATAGAGGCAATAACAGCCACCTGAGAATCATTTAAAGGATCTGTCGCAATGGTACCTGTCGAAAAGTTTCCAACAGCATTTAACTGACTAAAAAGATAGATTTCTTTCTTTTCATCCTCTGTATAGTTTAGTTGACTCGTTTGGACACTATCGACCGCATTGTTATACAGTTCTGATTCGGATAGGCGATTGCCATCTGAATCCAAGCGTTTCTCGCTTGGGAGAGCCTCCACTGTCTGTTTATAGATTTCAGGATCAGCCAAATAGTAATCCGCCAGCTGGCGTTCTGTCAAATTTAGAGAGCTGATGCTCACATAAGTCAGTAACTTTTTAGCTGTTTCTTTTAAGTCTGTAGCCGTCATTTTATTGCTACGCGTAAAGGAAACAACCTTCTTTAGCGTATTTTCTACCAAAGGTTTCCCACTAGCATCATAAATTTCCCCACGGGCAGAACTGCTTGTGACCTTGGTCTGACTAGCTGATGCTAGCTTTTTTTCGTAAAAATCCTTGTTTAAAACCTGCATATACAACAAACGACCAATAATGGTCATAAAGAGTAAAATGATGATTGAAAACAATAAATTAAGCCGAATCGGAATCGAATGGCTGTTAAATTTTCTCATACAAATCAGTCTCATTTCTAATACTCAATGAAAATCAAAGAGCAAACTAGGAAGCTAGCTGCAGGCTGTACTTGAGTACGGCAAGGCAACGATGACGTAGTTTGAAGAGATTTTCGAAGAGTATAATTAAAATCTTACTCTTAATTGTACCACAATTTGAGTAGAAAATTATGGAAAAGTAAGAAGCTTTTTCGACTTTTTCGTTTTTAAAACAGAGATGCGTTTTTATTTATCTATCCTTATATTATGTGTTATAATGAAGTGTGACTATTCCCTGATCTAGTCTTCCAGTATGACTCATGTAAAGGAGCTTTCCCTATGGACAAACCAGATATCGCAACTATCATTGATTCACATTTTGAAGAAATGACAGACCTAGAGCAAGAAATCGCTCACTATTTTTTGCAAGCTGAAACGATTACAGATGATTTATCTTCTCAACAAGTCACCCAAAAATTACATATTTCTCAAGCTGCTTTGACCCGCTTTGCTAAAAAGTGTGGCTTTACTGGCTACCGAGAATTTATTTTCCAATACCAACATCAGGCAGAAAATCAAGCCAACCAAGTCTCCAAGCACAGTCCACTGACCAAACGAGTCCTCAGAAGTTATAGCAACATGAGGGAACAAACACAAGACTTGATTGACGAAATCCAACTAGAACGAATTGCCCAGCTAATCGAAGATGCTGAGCGTGTCTACTTCTTCGGAACAGGGAGTTCTGGCCTCGTCGCCCGTGAAATGAAATTGCGGTTCATGCGTCTGGGTGTGGTCTGCGAAGCCTTGACCGATCAAGATGGCTTTGCATGGACAACCAGCATTATGGAGGAAAATTGTCTCGTACTGGGCTTCTCACTTTCTGGTACAACACCTTCTATTTTAGATAGTCTATTAGATGCCAAGGAGATGGGGGCAAAGACTGTACTCTTTTCAAGTGTTCCCAATAAAGATAGCCAGGCCTACACAGAGACTGTTCTTGTAGCCACCCACAGCCAGCCTTCCTATATCCAACGAATATCCGCTCAACTTCCTATGCTCTTCTTTATCGATTTGATTTATGCCTACTTTTTGGAAATCAATCGCGAAAGCAAGGAAAAAATCTTTAATAGCTACTGGGAAAATAAGAAACTCAACGGCTATCGTAGACAAAAACGTGTCAGAAAATCCTAGTTTGGCTTAGCCAAACTAGGATTTTTATTCATCACCAAACATACCTCTTCAAGATTATAAATTAGTCATATCTTGACTTAGTCTTGAATAATTTCATGTAATCACTTTTTGAAGGGAGTAAATAAGCAAGTCTGACGGTATCCTCAACAATTGTATACAATACAATGTAATCCTTACTCAAGGTCAACCCTCGCGTTTGGTAGCGAGGGTCTAATTTCTTACCAAATTTTTCATCAGCATCAAATCCAGCTTGGGGGAAAATTTCTAGCCGATTAATATCTTTTCTAATATTGGCTACTTTTCGTCTCGCAGCCTCTACAGAACCGATTTCCTCCACTATATACTGATATATTTTATCCAGACTATCAATCACTCTAGGAGAATACAAAATCCTATATCTTTTATAATCCATAGCGTGTCACGACATCCTCATCTGTCAAGTAATTTCCAGCCTCAATCTTGGCATAACTTTCTTGAACTTCTGCTTGTAATTGTCTAAACAAATACTCCTTCTCTAATTCCTCTTCACTCAGTAAATCTACTTCATTTGTTACGGCAACATTCTTTAAAAATAATCTGAGTGCTGATGAAAGAGAGAGATTTTTTTCTTTTAACACTTCCATGGCATCATTTACTAATTCTCTATTAGCTTGGAAGGTCACAATCTTACTTGAATTCGCTATAGTCATTTTATATAATTCCTTTATATATTTTATTTATTATCTCACAATTATAAAGAAAGTCAAGGGAATTTGATTAGAAAATCCTAGTTTGGCTGAGCCAAACTAGGATTGTTTTGTCTTAAAATGATAATATGCACCAAGCATACCTGCTGTATTCTGGTGATGGGCAAATTCTAATCGTGTTTTTTCTGCTAAACTTGGTACCAAAGCCTCTTTCAAGGCTGTGCGGATCTTAGGTTTGAGGATAGCCTCTTGCCCCATGATACCACCACCAAGAATAACCACTTCTGGATTGGCAACGTAGCAAATATTTGCCAGACCTTTTCCTAGATAGTCTACCATGCGGTCAATACCTTCCATGCAGAGTTTATTGCCTTCAGTGGCTTCCTTGAAAATGCGTCGGCCATTCCACTGATCAACATCTTCTCCATGAGATGTTGCTACATACTCCACCAAGGCTGTGGTAGAAGCGAGATCCTGAAAAGCTCCATCTTGCATATGCATATACCCGACTTCACAGGCCGAATTGCTAAAACCATGGAAGACTTTCCCATCCATAATCAAGCAACCACCGATACCTGTTCCAATGGTCAAGCAAAGGGTGACACTTGCTCCCTTACCTGAACCAGATACTGCCTCAGCCAGACCTGCACAGTTGACATCATTTTCAATCTCACAAGGAATAGCAAAGCTTTCTTCGATTTCCTTCTTGAACTGGGTTCCTGCATAATTTGGAATCTGAGGTCCAGCGTAGAAAATTTCCCCCTTATCAGGATCCACCATTCCTGCAGAAGAAATGGCAACACCTGCTACTGGGCCTTTTTCTAAATAGCTGGCTACAATATCTTTGGTTTTTTGTAAGATATGAGATCCACCCTTATACGCTTCAGTTGGCATTTCATGCGATTCAAGAAGTTGCCCCTCTTGATCAACCAAACCATACTTGATGTTGGTTCCACCTATATCAATTGCAACGTAGTGTGTCATAAATACCTCCTTATGGATTAGAGGAAGCGCTCCTTGGTTTCACGAATCAAGGCTGCAGCTGCTTCTACAACTGGACGATCTTCTTCCGTTACTGGCGTCAATGGTGAACGAACAGAACCAATATTCAATCCTTCATTGATCTTCAAGACTTCTTTAATGACACCGTACATATTTCCATGTGCAGCAGTCAATTTACCAATGATAGCGTTGATAGCATACTGTAACTCACGCGCTGTTTCTAAATCTTTATCCGCAATCAACTGATTGAGTTTCAAGAAGAGTTCTGGCATAGCACCATAAGTACCACCGATACCAGCTTTGGCACCCATGAGGCGACCACCTAGGAACTGTTCATCTGGACCGTTAAAGACGATATGGTCTTCCCCACCAAGGCTGACAAAGGTTTGGATATCTTGAACTGGCATAGAAGAGTTCTTAACACCAATAACACGAGGATTTTTCAACATTTCAGTGTAAAGGCTTGGAGTCAAAGCAACCCCTGCCAATTGAGGAATGTTATAAATCACGTAGTCTGTATTTGGAGCTGCAGAACTGATATCGTTCCAGTATTTGGCAACTGAGTATTCAGGCAAGCGGAAGTAAATTGGTGGAATTGTTGCAATGGCATCTACTCCCAAGCTTTCAGCGTGGCGAGCCAGTTCCATACTATCTTTGGTATTGTTGCAAGCAACATGGGCAATAATAGTTAATTTACCTTTAGCAACTGCCATGACTTCTTCCAAAATCAACTTGCGGTCTTCTACACTTTGGTAGATACATTCACCAGAAGAACCATTGACATAAAGACCTTGAACACCTTTATCAATGAAGTATTGAACCAAGGCACGTGTACGCTCTGGACTTACTTCTCCTTGATCATCATAACATGCGTAGAAGGCTGGAATGACACCTTCGTATTTTTTCAAATCTGACATAGATTTTCTCCTATTATTTTTATTTTCTGCTAAAGCAGATTCTTTCTTTACTTCTTTAGTATACACTTTACCGAAAAGGCTTTCAATATCTTATAGACACTTAGATTTTAGTTTCTAGCTTATAGAATAGCGTTTGAAGCCTTTGAAAGTAGTTTCAGAAATAAGACTCCTATTGATATTTTGCGAAAATTTTCTCCATCAATCCAGTCTGGATAAAGACCAATAGTCCAAACCCAAAAAGTAGGAAGACTGAGCCACCTAAGAGTAGACTGAAGGCGGACAGATAAAGAACCATCACAATGAGGACAAGAATGGCTAACATGAGGAAGAACCAAGGAAAGTTAAAACTAGCCAACATCAATCCTTTTTGAAGAATTTCTTTCCAAGATAGGTCATAACGTGCCGCGATAGGGTAACTAGCCAGCATCACGATAGTAAGAAACATCAGAATACCTAAACAAATGGCTTTCAGCAATTGGAAGGGCAGAGCTGTTTGACCCCAGAAAAGATAGAGATCTGAAAGGGTAAGAAACACAATTCCTAACTCCATTAAACCCAGCTGAAGACCTAGTTTCAGATTTTGCTTGAAAGATCTTAGATAGATTTTAAAAACAGGCACCCGTCTGCTCTTCTTAATCTCAAACATGGTCTCGTAGAGGCTGATTTTAGCCACTCCAATCGTCACGATGGGCAAACAAGAGACGACAAAAAGAAGATTGGCTGTCACGATGTCCAAGACTTTCTCACTAAAACGCATGAGAAAGTTGTCTGTATCAAATGCTGCCTTGATAAGGCTTACTCCTTTTTGTGCCATGTTTGCTCCTCCATCATTTTTCTTTGTAAACTGTTTTCTTTTTTGTCAGTAAAGCTTTCATAAGTCCCTACCATGAACAAATCTATTTTTTCTTTTTTCTTTTGGATTTTTTTCTACTTTTATCTATGGACATATAATCTATATATATCCCGGACAGCGAAGCAATTAAAATAGTACTCCAAGTATGCTCATTAAATCCATCTAGCCCTCCACGGATTATCATTGCAAGCACTGTCCAAGCTAACATATTCAATAAAAAAATACAAAGTGCTTTCAATAAAAAAATACAAAGTGCTTTCATTCTCGCATTTTAAAAGTTTATACGACCATTGTTAGGGATTTTATCATGTGCATCCCAAGCTGCAGCAATATTGTAGGCAAAATTACCATATACATCAGCTACATTCACAGCTATTTGTAAAATCCATCCAGAAATCTTGGTCAATAATCCTACTCTTGCTGCTGCAGTTGCAGCTGCCCTACTTAAGATCGAGCGCGCCATACTAATACCATACTTAGCCGCATAAGTACCTAATTTTATGTATTTACCAATCAATCCAGTCACAATGCCCTTAATTATCCAAGCCATCTCATTAACTGTAATTCCCTTTCCATCTAAGAAACTAGCTCTTGCAGCATACTTAGAAGATACCATTTCTAGCAATTCAATTTTACGTTCATCTGATATGTCTGGATAGACTCCTTTGCTATCTTCCACCAAATCCTTAATTTCTTGTTCAGTTAGCAAGTAATTTTGAGATAATTTTGCATCTATTCGATCCATTTCTGACTGTATAGTTTGGATATGCGAGACTTCATTCGCATACACAATTGAAGGTAAAATATTACTCATTAGCAATAAACAGACTGACAAGAAGATACCAATTTTTAAATATTTTATTCTCATTTCTCTACCTCACAAAGATCAATTTCATGGTAGAGTATTATCAAAGCTTTACAAAAAAACAATTCATCCTATTTTTATGAGAAACGT